>CBDUYP010000038.1:0-8091 GCA_965371485.1 uncultured bacterium | reverse complement strand
TTCCCTCCTTTTCTTTATGGTTATTTTTCCTTATTGCGATCCTTCGGCTGAAATCGCCGCCGGTAAGCGCATCAATCAAAGCTGTCAGTTCCTCGACCCGCATCTGCTTCTCAATCTTTATTTGCGGTTGTGCATAAGCTGCAGCCATCAACTCCACCTGAATGCGGCGGCGTTCAAAATAAAGCCGCGTGATCTGTCCTAAAATATCTTCGCGCAGTTCCACCATAGATTTTGAGCGCGAATCAATGGTTGTCTGATCCGTGCTCCAAACAAGATCCGCCAAATCCCACGAAAGCGAAACATCCCAGTCCAAATAATCCAGCCCCTTAAGCAGCTCATCCGGCTTCGCCCCTGTATCCCAGTGAAACAAATCCGTGGCCGCCCTGTCTATTCCGACCGAAAGATCCGGCAAAAGTGCCTTGATCTTAGCCGCTGTCCGCCATCTTTTGATTTTATCGGGATGGACTTCGGCGTAACCGACCGCGATATCATGGACCTCAAGGATAGAAGGTTCGTGCCGGAACTGTTCTGTGATCTCGGCATAATTTAACCGATCGCTTGTCCCGTTCCCAATGGGATTAACAGGATTCTTACTTTCATCCGTTTGTATAAAGAAAACCCCTTTATCTGTTGCGGCATATATTCCCTGGTGTCCATCATGCGATAGGAACCGGATATCGTCGGTCTCCATGCCTTTATAAAGAGGAAGCCATCTTCCGCTGTCATAACCATAAACTCCCCTTTTTGTCCCGGCAAAAAGGTGGAGTTGGCCGGTTGCCGGGACAAAAAAGGCACTTATCGATGTCATATCTTCAAGCGGAAGCCCATGACTTAAAAACCGTTCCCAGGTTTCTCCTTGGTCGGAACTATGAAAAATTCCCGTATCAGCAAAAAGAAAAATCTCCGGAGACATTCCATTCAAAACAACAATATCCTTGATCCTTTTTCGGGAAGACACATCATCTGATTCTCCGTAAAAATCCTCTGCCGCGTCATCATCCCTATACCCGAGGCTGAATATTTTCCTGGTCACCTTTCCCCTTCTATCCGACCGATACAACCGCGAACCCGTTGCGATATAAAGATAATCCCTGTCATTAAACAAACCGTAGATCGTTTTATTTCCCAAATCCCCTTCCTCCCTGTGCCACAAAGGACTATTGACAAATTTATAAAGCAGGCCGTTTCCTGTCCCGACGTAAACAAAATACGGATCTGCTGTGACACTAAGACAACGACGGGATTGAATATCCTTAGGGTCATAAATCGTTTCCCAATGATCTCCCTTGTCCCGGCTCACAAATAAGCCGGAATCTGTTGCGACATAAATGGCATCCCTCTGATCAAGGGAACTCATATAGATGTCATTAATCCCCTTTAAACTGCCCTGCACCTGTAAAACAATTTGATAAGATTTCCCCTTATTCATGGAACGATAAAGAGCCTTGGGCGTTCCGGCAAAAATGAGATTATTATCCAGAGGATGCACAGCAACACAGTTAATGACACTCTCGTTGATACCCGATGACACCTTCTTCCAGACAGAATGATCTGACGTGAAGCCTAAGCTCATGATTCCAAAAATCAAAATGGTCACCTCGTAAATTCCTTCAGACTTGCTTTTCATACATGGCTTCCCTATGCATCTTCTGCACATCAACTGATGATAATGCCCGCAAAACCGCGGATTGTAAGAATAGATTGTTTTCTTCAGTAAAGGAAAGATACTTGTCCATATATGCCAGCATGGCGTCTTTTCCGAGTTCTTTTTTCATTTTCATAAGAATCGACATGCCGGTATAAACGGCTGTAACGCTTGGCAAGGTACTTGTGCCCGCAAGGGTATGTTTCATGGGATATTGACCTCCTGTCTCATCATTATGATGAAAGCGTACCACGGTTTTGATGATTTGTCAAGCATTATATTGATTTATCGTCAATACCGCAAATGGCGTTTGACAATTCGTCAATTTATGGTATGCTTACAGGTAGAAGATCAATGTATACGAAACCCTTTTAAAAGGAGACCCGACCCCATGCAAGTAGGAAAAAGAATCAAGGAATTACGCGAGGCCCAAAACATGACCCTTACCGACTTGGCGCAAGAAAGCAGCGTTCAAATCGCGACCCTGAGCCGCATCGAGAACCTCAAAATGACAGGAACCCTGGACTCACACATGCATATCGCAAAGGCGTTAGGGACAGACATCACACAGCTTTACCAGGGTATCACGACCGAAAAAGAAAAATCCGCGGCTATCACAGGTGCATCCTCGCAAGAGGGTACATCCTCGGCAGAGACTTTCTCCTACAATGACAAGGCCTCCTACGAGATACTGATTGGCAGGGTTCTGTCCAGAAAAATGCTGCCCATTGTGCTGCGCATTGAAGAAGCGGGAAGGACAAATCCCGAGCAAAATCATCCCGGCTCGGAACGGTTTATCTTTGTCTTAAAAGGCACGATGACAGCGCATGTCGCGGATGCTGCCTATCCCCTCACCCCAAACAACACACTCTATTTCGACGCGTCGTTAAAACATTATTTTACAAATACAGGAAAAGGCACGGCAAGGGCGATATCCGTCATAACCCCTGTAGCGTTATAACCCTAAGGAGGATTCCCATGTCTAAGAAAATTTTGATTTGTGATGATGAAGAAGGGATACGCGAATCATTAAAACTCATTTTGCAGGATCAATACCCTCTCATCCTGACCGATGACGGGGCGCAGTGCCTGGAATGTCTTTCCACCGCCGATGATATCGGCCTTGTTCTCTTAGACATCAAGATGCCGCGAACCGACGGTCTGGATATCCTGAAACAAATCAAGGAGAAATACCCCCAGATCAAAGTCATCATCGTCACCGGATATAAATTCGTTGAAACCGCTACCGAAGCCGTCCGCCTCGGAGCCTCAGGATACATTGTCAAACCGTTTAAAACAGATGAAATACTGGCGGTCGTGGCAAGCAAACTAAAATGAACACCTTTTCATTAAACCCATTTGCCATATCAGGGCTGCTGATAGTCCTCACTTATTTTCCGTTATTTTTATTTATTATCATTAAAGGAAAATCTAAAATTGCAAAAATTTTCTCCCTGCACATATTTTCGACCTTTATTTGGGGGATAGGTTCATTCTTAATCGGCATTAATACAAATCCAGATATTGCCAATCATATTTTAAAATTTGCTTACGCAGGAGTTATCTTTATTCCAGTATTCTTCTTTCATACTGTCTTACTAATGACAAGAAAACAGGCTAAATTTATAATTTTCCTCACATATTTGCAGGCAAGCTGCTTCCTTGTTTTGATGTTTGCCGGGCAAATGATGCACTCAACAAAATATATATTTAATTCTTTTTACTGGAATACAAAAACTTTCTCCTACTCATTATCCTTCGGATTGTGGCTGATTATCATATCTTCTGCCCATCTCCAACTTATTTCCTACTATAAACGATGTTACCCCGAACAAAGAAAACAAATTCTGGCCCTGATGTTAGCGATTATTGGTTTCATAGGCGGAATATTGAATTTCCTCCCGGGTCTCGGAATCGATTTATACCCATTCGGAAACTTCCTCATCCCGATCCATTCCCTGGTCGTCACGTATGCAATATTAAAACATCAATTACTGGACATCAAGATCGTCATAAGGAAAGGAGTTATTTACACCATTCTCCTTTTACTGATTTCATTGTTTTATCTCACCCTAGTCCTCCTTTCTGAGAAAGCCATTCAAGGAGTACTGGGCTATCAATCCACATTCTTTAGTATTATTTCAGCATTTCTTATCGGGGTTCTCTTTTTCCCCTTACGTAATAAAATCCAGCAGATTGTTGACAGAGCGATCTTTCAAAAAACACAAGAGGAAACCATTCGGGAAAACATATTATTGCGACGGGAAATCGCCCAAAGTGAAAAGATGAAGGCTGTGGCCACGCTTGCCAGCGGCATGGCGCATGAAATAAAAAATCCCTTAACACCCATCAAGGTCTTTACGGAAAATTTACCAAAGAGATCAAATGATCGACAATTCCTTCAGGATTTCTCCCGCATCGTCGGACCCGAGGTCGACAGGATCGACACCTTAGTCAACCAACTCCTTGATTTCGCAAAACCCGCTCCCCTTAAGTTTGAAAGAACCGCCATTGACAAGCTGATATGCGACACGCTGGATTTCCTAAACAGCCATTTTATTCAACACAAAATCCATGTCATCAGAAAATTCGATTCCGGCCAAAAAATTTATCTGAACATTGATCCGAATCAACTCAAACAGGCATTATTAAATATATTTCTGAATGCCATCAAGGCCATGCCGGATGGCGGGACATTAACGGTTTGTGCTCGCCCACCATCATCCCTGTCCCAGGATGCGTTCATTTGTGTCCACGACACCGGCATCGGAATCTCAAAAAAAGATCTTCCTCAAATCTTTGATCCGTTTTTCAGCAGAAAGGACACGGGGACAGGGTTAGGATTGGCTGTTACGCACGGGATCATTACCGAACACGGCGGGACAATCAAGGTCAAAAGCAAGGTGGGAGAAGGAACCGAATTTATCATCACATTGCCGTCAAAGCCGGAATCTGTGTCTCAGATCTTCCCTGCTTCAAATAATTCCACCATAGCCTGAGCCGTTTTCAGATAAAGTTGTGTTCCGGCATTTTTTCTGACTTCATCAATAACCGTCTTTTTACTGCGGGCCTTGTGATAAGGACGGTCTGTTGTTATGACATCATACATATCTGCGACAGAAACGATCGCGGCGATGATAGGAATAGCTTCACCCTTTAACCCTTAGGGATAACCTTTCCCGTCATAGCGTTCATGGTGATATTTGATACCATAAAGGCTGTCCTTTAATTCAGACAGCGGCTCCAAAATTTCCGCGGCATACGTTGTATGCCTTTTCATGATCTCAAACTCTTCATCCGTTAATCTTCCCTGTTTGTTCAATATAGATTCCGGCACACCAATCTTCCCGATATCATGCAGCATGCCGGCTATATATAGACTTTCAAAAAATTGTGAAGAAAAGTCTCCCGAGCCATTGCCTGACATCTGACGGGCAATGGCCATGGCATAGTTCGTAACCCGCTCTGTATGCCCCCGGGTATATTTGTCTTTGGCTTCAATCGTGGAACCCAGAACAATGGTCGTGCGGATAAACAAATCGCGGTTTCGCTCCGACTCCCTCTTGAGCTCTTCAAACAAAGAAATCGGCTAACCCTTGATCCAGGAGTTCCTGATTGAGAAATGTACCTTGGGCGGCAACTTGGGCGGGATTATCTTCTCCGGGCAGATAAAAGACGTCCGCAAGATAGCGGCCGAATTTTCCCTCTTTGTACGTCTTGATCACAACGAATTTTACTTTCGATAACCGGTTCTCGACAAATTCTTTGGCCTTACGGCCCAAGGCTGTGTTCAATTCCGGGGTATCAATTCCGCGCAACCTTACCTTCTCCTCCATCCATGACCGGAAACCGCAATCCATCATGAATATCTGCGTATCAGCGTCAACCACGCGCTTCACAAAGGCTTTATACGTGTAAAGAAGGCTCTTGTCATACGTAGCTGTCTTACCGCTGAAGGCCTCCCCTTCTTTGACCGCCCGCACAATATTCCCGCTGTGATATTTACGGTTCTTCCCTATATAGACCTCCCGGAACCGATGAAAACCCGCGTCCACAAGCCCGAATCCGGGATCAAGGGTTATGGCGTCATCTGTCACGAATTTGTAGTGATGGAGCTTCCCCCGGACCACAGCCAATTGCGGCGTGGCTTGGGCAGGCTCATCTAAGGGCAGGACATCTTTCCTTTGCTTCTTGTCTTCCTGGATCAAACGATAAAGGAGCTTGGCTGCTATTCTTTCTTTGATGGCCCTTTGTTCAAACACGCGGCGTTGAGCCGTATCCGGAATCTTGATCAGATACTCATAGTGGCTCCAGGACAGCCGGGATGCTTTGGGGCAAACAGGATACAAACGGTAGAATTTCGCGTCGGTATAAAAATGGGTGGTCGGCCGGTGCATGTCCTTGCCCAATCTTTCAACATTCCGGGCATTGTCCGCGCTCGGTTCTTCGGTAATAAGAAAATGATCCTGAACCAGCCGCCCGACATTCCAGTGCTGCCGAACCATATGCCAAGCAGCCGCCTCGCGTGCGGAGTCCGTTCCCTTTTCCATAACCTTCCTAATCTCGCGGAGGAGTTTTGTGTAGGGGATTTGGGACATGGGGACACCTTTATTTATTCACCAGACCTTCTTTAGCCAACTCTAAAACTTCAATAGCCCGCTGTTTAGTAACAGTGGGATAGTCATCCAGGAAATCATCCAAACGATCCCCGGCTTCCAGATAATCAATAAGTGTCCGCACTGGCACGCGCGTTCCGCTAAACACGGGTTCTCCGCCAAGAATATCTTTTGAAGATCGAATAATTGAAGTTCTTTTTCTTTTAATCATTGCCGATCGCCTCCTGCCAACTCTTTATTTGTACTATACCACGAGCAAAGCACAGACTAAATCAAAACAATCAACAATCACCTTGCACTCAGCGAAAAACTCTCTTCTTCATCTGTTTGCGCCGCGCCCAACAAAGCAGGCAAACTCTTAATCGGTGTAATACTAAAAACAAACGGCACCAAGCCTCGAATCTCAATATTCTGCATATTTTGTAGGTTGATAGGAGAAGAAACCCCGGGAACGTCACCCTGCCGCTGGATGTCCATGTGATCGGGATGGAGGTCGATGCCGCCTTTATCATTTACTAATGGCGAACCCGCGAATTCCTCGTTTTTGCTTGGCATAGCAGGGTCTATTTTCTCAACAACAATATCCTTTTCTTGCCCCAATATCTTTGCAATATCGCGGACATGGATATTCCCGACAAACAGCAATCCATTCCCCTGCAAATCAATTAACTGTTGGCTCATATATTCGTCTCTTTTAATGCCCAAATACTCGAAATACTCAATACACTTATTTAAAGCGTCTTTTATCAATATCCTGTCCTCGTTATTATTGAACAATTTCAACAAACTATTAATTTCGTCTTCCGAAGGCATCTTATTTTCGGCGTAAATTCTTTTTAGAAAATCAGAGAACTCACGACTTACATCCTCCGCCTGAAAAACAGGAAGCGCTTCTATTTTCTTAACTTTTTCCAAATATTCAGAAAAACTCCTTTGAGCTTTTTCTTTTAGTTCATAGCTATCCACAGGAATTATAGAAACACCTTTTAATACAGGGTCGTCTATGGACGAAAGATAAACCACGGGACCATATAAATATAACAACAAATCTTCCAATTTTGTCTCGCCTTCTTCAATCTCCCATTCCCTGAATCTCTCTTTTAACCACTCTCGGAATTCTTCCACAAATCCTTCTTGTTCAAACAACTCTTTCTCAGAAGATTCTGTACCAATAAACTTAATATTGTTAGGAACAGATAACAATTTCTTAATTGTTTCTATCTCTTCCTTGTTCTTTCTTACATCAACTGCTTTCCCTGCTACAATTGCGTTCAATACATCTTTTTCATATGCCGCAACCAAATTTCTCCTATCCTCTTCTGACGAAGAGTCCGAAAACTGTTCAGTCAATCTTTTAGTAGCCACTAGAGTCTCCGTCACAAAATCTGAGTTGGCGTGCTTCCTTCCTAAAAGAAAAATCTTTCTTTCATCTTCTTTCTTCATCGGCGAACCGGCAGGTTTTTGGGCAATAACCAACATGAAATTTTCCCAATCATCAGAATTTGAATTTGGTTCCTCAATAACCTGGATTCGTTTAAATCCTTGTTTTTCTAATAATGTTGGAATTTTTTTGCGAGCCTGAGATGCTACTCGCCACCTCCACGTAAATTTTACCTTATTCAGGTAGGCACTTGAAATGATCATCCAGCCACCAGGTTCAAGTGCATTCCATGCATGCTTAAATGCCCTTTTAACTCTACGCCAACGCTGCACAGGAAAATGCTCATAAAAACCTATGACATCAGGCCATGAAAGGATTTCACGAAAAGAAGGGTCAGACCAAGCAGATATAAAATCAACCGCATGATTGAAAACAACTCCCTGAACATG
>CBDUYP010000037.1:0-8303 GCA_965371485.1 uncultured bacterium | reverse complement strand
AAAAAAGCTGCCCAGAAAACCGACACACCGTTTACGCCGGCGATCGGCATTGTGATTGCCTTAACGGAAAGCTTGAAACTTGTTAAGGAAGCCGGCCTCAAGAATTTATTTGAACAGTATGAACGGTTGGCCAGGGCGGCGCGCCAGGCAGCGCGGGCGTTGGGGTTAACGCTTTTTGCCGATGAATCCTGTATATCCAATGTTTTGACACCGATCAATGTTCCCGACGGTATTGACGGCGAAAGATTGGTCAAAGTGATGAGGGATACGCACGGGATTTCTATCGCGGGCGGACAGGGGGAGCTTAAGGGGAAGATTATCCGTATCGCGCACATGGGGTGTATCGATGAATACGATATTCTGACGGGATTCTCCTGTTTAGAGAAAAGCTTAAAAGAGCTCGGATATTCATTTACTTTAGGAGCCGGTGTCAGCGCCGCGCAGAAGGTGTTGAATGGAGAGTGAAAAGATGAAGATTCTTATCAGCGATAAATTGGCGGACGAAGGGCTTGCCATATTAAAATCTGTTGACGGGTTTGACGTGGATTGTCAATTCGGGATTAAACCCGCTAAATTGAAATCCGTCATTAAAAATTTTGATGCCCTTATCGTGCGCAGCGGAACCAAGGTGACGGCTGACATTATTGAGGCGGCTGACCGTCTAAAGGTCATCGGCCGCGCCGGTGTAGGATTGGATAACGTTGACCTCAAAGCGGCAACGAAAAAAGGGATTGTGGTCATGAACACGCCCGCGGGCAATACGACCTCAACCGCGGAACATACCATGAGCCTTATTTTGGCATTGTCCCGCAATATCCCTCAGGCCTGCGCGTCGCTGAAGTCCGGGAAATGGGAGCGTTCGAAATTCGGCGGTGTTGAATTACACGGCAAGACGCTTGGGATTATCGGCTTAGGCCGTATCGGTTCAACCGTCGCGAAGATGGCCAAGTCTTTCGGCATGAAAATCCTGGCGTTTGATCCGTATCTTTCCATGGAAGTCGCCGCGAAGATGGAAATTGAAGTGGCTGACATGGATGTGCTTTTTAAGAAATCCGATTATATTACGATTCATATCCCCAAGAGCGCGGAGACGAAGAATCTTATTTCCGATAAAGAATTTAATTTGATGAAAAAAGGAGTGCGTGTCATCAATTGCGCACGGGGCGGGATTATTGATGAGAAGGCGCTGGCCAAGGCCCTTAAAGCGAAAAAGATCGCCGGGTGCGCGTTGGATGTTTACGAACAGGAACCGCTGGCCAAGGATTCTCCTCTTCTTAAATTCGATAATTGCGTGATGACGCCTCACCTTGGGGCTTCAACGTCCGAGGCACAAATCAATGTGGCGATCGAGATTGCCGAAAGTGTCCGCAATGCCCTTCTCGGTAAAGGGATCATGAACGCGGCCAATTTTCCTTCGGTCAGTGACGAGGCTTATAAGGTTCTGGAACCGTATATTGATCTTGCCGGGCGGATGGGGAAATTTTCAGGGCAGTTGGTCAACGGACGCATTAACGGAATTATGATTACCTACAACGGCGCTATGACAAAATATAAAGTCGCTCCTGTGACCATGGCCTTGGTTGACGGCCTGTTGTCGCCGATATTAGGGGAAACCATCAACGCGGTTAACGCGCTGGATATTGCCCGGGAACGCGGTATTAATGTTCAGGAGATACAATCCAGCAAAGAAGAGGAGTTTGTCAATTTGGTCAAGGCCGAGATTATTACGGACAAAGAGAAATTTAACGTATGGGGAACCCTGTCAGGGAACAGCCAGCCGCGTATCGTCAAAATCAACAGGGTTTATGTTGAGGCTGTCCCCAACGGTTATATGATATTCATTAATAATAATGATAAACCCGGTATCGTCGGGGTGATCGGAACGATTTTGGCTCAAAATAATGTCAATATCGCCGGCATTACCCTTGGGCGGGAGGCGCCCGGCGGACTGGCTATCAGTGTCGTCAACATCGACGGCGCGATCTCTGAGGCAACCATCAAAAAGATCAAAAAGACAAAAGATGTTCTGTTCGTAAAATTGCTTAAGGTGTAAACATAAGGAAGAATTCAACCATGAACTTTATCGTTGTCGGCGCGCAGTGGGGAGACGAGGGCAAGGGAAAACTTATTGATTTTCTCTCCAAAAACGCGGATATCGCGGTTCGTTATCAAGGCGGGAACAATGCCGGACATACCGTTGTTGTCGGTGATGAAGAATATATCTTTCATTTGCTTCCGTCAGCCATTCTGCATAAGAACAAAATCTGCGTTATCGGCAATGGCGTCGTGGTTGACCCCAAGGCCTTAATCGAGGAACTCGACGGACTCAAGGTGCGCAAGATTAATGTCACCTCAAAACGATTTAAAATTTCCGGGCATTGTCATGTGGTCATGCCGTATCATCGTATTCTTGACGGTCTGCGGGAATCCAAGCGGAAGAATAAGATCGGAACAACCGGCCGGGGGATAGGGCCCTGTTATGCTGACAAGGTTGCCCGGTGCGGGATCCGGATGATTGATTTGCTTAATCCCAGGGTCTTAAAAGCCAAACTGCAGGATAATCTCAGAGAAAAGAATGAGATTTTCCGTAAAGTAAACGGGCAAAAGGCCTTTCCTTTCAAAGATGTTTACAGGGAATACCTTAAATACGGAAGGAAAATAAGACCGTATGTTTGTGATACGGCTTTATTCCTGAACAGGGCCATTGCAAACAAAAAGTCTATCCTGTTTGAGGGGGCTCAGGGAACTTTTCTTGATATTGATTTCGGGACGTATCCCTTCGTGACATCATCCAATTCGATTACAGGCGGCGTTTGTTCCGGTACGGGAGTGGCTCCTACCAAGATTGACAAGGCGATTGCCGCTGTCAAGGCTTATACGACACGTGTCGGGGAAGGGCCGTTTCCGACAGAGTTTTCGACGAGACTAAAGGATGTGATTCAAAAGAAGGGCAAGGAGTTCGGGGCCACCACCGGGCGACCCCGGCGGTGCGGCTGGTTTGACAGTGTCCTGGTGCGTTATTCTCTGATGATCAACGGTATCGCAGAGTTGGCCATTATGAAACTCGATGTTCTCGATGATTTGAAAGAAATCAAGATATGTACGGCCTACAAGTATCGCGGTAAGGTCTATAGAGATTTTCCCCTGGATTTTGAAGTGCTTTGCAAGGCCACCCCTGTTTATGAAACAATGAAAGGGTGGCAAGCGTCCACAGAGGGACTTTGCCAATACAGTCGGCTCCCGCTTAATGCCAGGCGCTATATCGACCGTTTAGAAAAACTACTGAAGGTCCGTGCCCGCTATATCTCGACCGGCTCGAAACGGTCGGATACCATTATCCGGTTTTGAGGGTTTTTCGTTGACTTTGAATTCCGTGCGTGGTAATGTGGGGCTGAAAAAAAGGAGGGATTGTATGCGTAAGATAATGGTACCTTTTGTGTTATATGCTTTTATGGCCGTTATGGTTTTGGACCTGACGGGATGTACGATCATCTTTCAAAAGGGACGTCGCAAAGATGTTGCCAAGATTTCGAAGCTAAAGAGCAAACTGACGGAATTGGAACGTGCCAAGGTAGAGTTAGAGAATCGCCTGAGCAAGGAAATTGATGACCATGAGGTCCGGGTGGAAATGCTCGAGCGGGGCCTTGTCATTACATTTGTGGCGGAAATTTTATTTAGTTCCGGGAAGGACATTTTGCGTGAAGGGGCCTTGTCGAGATTAGGTAAAGTTGCGCAGGTCTTAAATACAACGGTTCTCGGTTTAGACGTGGGTGTTGAGGGACACACGGATAATATCCCTATCAAATACTCCAGGTGGAAATCAAATTGGGAGCTTTCGGCGGCACGGGCGATGAGTGTCGTGCATTATCTTGTTGATGAGCACGGAGCTGATCCGTCCCGGATATCAGCAACCGGTTTTGGAGAGTATCACTCCATTGCCTCTAATGATACACAAGAAGGCCGGCAGAAGAACCGCCGCGTTGAGATTGTTATCTTGCCAAAGACGGTGAAACAACCCTCGGCTAAGTAGATTTAAGAAAAAACCGGAGAATATTTGTGAGACATATGATTGTACCCGGGGCGGTTGCTGTGGCGATTGTCGGATGTGTGTTGGCGGTCAGGGCCAATGTGACAACGGGCAGGATGCACGGAGACCTGGGTCAGGAACGCTATAAACGCATGGTTGCTGAGGAACAGCTTCAAAAATCCGAAGACGCGACAAGGCGTCTTGAAATGGAATTAGCCAAAGAGCGTAATAAAATTAAGGGAATTCAGGGGATACTTCATATCGGCCAGGTAGATAATAAGACTTTAAAGGCGCAAGTAGCGAGCATGGATGTGGAAAGAGCGTCTCTGTACAAAGAACGGGAATCCCTTATGAGCAGGATCGGTCAATTGCAAACGGCCCCGGCATCGTCAGACGCGCAAGCGCAAGAGGCTAATCCTTAGAAATGATTCGACTATTACGGGTGTAGGATCGTGATAGTTTTTGAATAAATGTCCCCCCGCAGTAACGGGGGGTTATTTTTTATAGTATGGAAACGCTACAAGACAAAGAATTTCCGGAACATGTTGCTATTATCATGGACGGTAATGGAAGATGGGCGAAAAGCCGCAATTTCCCGCGATTTCAGGGGCATCTCGAAGGGATTAAGCGTGTCGAAGAAATCACAGAAGCGGCCCGCGAAATGGGTATTAAGGCGCTGACATTATTTACATTTTCAACGGAAAACTGGCAGCGTCCACCTCAGGAAATTTCAATGCTCATGGACGCGCTATGTTCTGCTTTAGATAAAAAGCTTAAAAATTTGATCCAGGGAAATATTAAATTTTCTCTTATCGGACAACGCGAGGGAGTCCCTCAAAAGGTTTTGAAAACCCTTGATAACGCCGTTGCATTAACAAAGAATAATTCGGGCATGATCCTTAATCTGGCCTTTAATTACGGGGCACGTCTGGAAATCATTGATGCGGTCAAAAATATCGTTAGGACTGTCCAAGAGGGCAGGTTGGATATCAATGAAATTGATGAGGCGGTCTTTAGTCGGGCCCTCTATACGAAAGAATTGCCGGATCCTGATCTTATGATCAGAACCTCCGGAGAACAGCGGATCAGCAATTTTCTTTTGTGGCAGTTGTCCTATGCTGAGTTTTATTTTACGGAAACATTTTGGCCTGATTTCGGGGAAGAGGAATTTAAAAAAGCCATTCTTGATTATCAAACACGGGCCCGGCGTTTCGGGAAAGTAATGGGGTAAGCTATGTCAAGGAATCGTTTTTTCAGTTCAGCCTGCATGATCGCTTTAACGACGAGTGCCGTCTTATTTGACTGGATATTTCTCCTTCTGGTAACGGCATTAACCGTCGGCGGGCTGTATGAATTTTTTTATATGATCAAGAAAAAGGGGATCCCCATCTATAGTTATTTCGGTATTTTTATCGGGATTCTGATCCCCCTTTCCATATACACACGTTTTGAATTGACAAAGAATTGGGAACTTTTATTTATTATTTTAGCTTTTTTAACAGTTCTCTGTTTGCAGTTTGCCAGAAAGGATAATGCCAATGCTGTCGTGGGTGTTTCTACCACGATGTTCGGTGTATTTTATGTTTCCTGGTTATTCAGTTTTCTGATTAAAATCAGATTTCTTCTTCCGGGGGCAGAGGGTATTAAATTGTTGGCTTTTATTCTTCTTGTGACGAAATCAGGAGATATTGGGGCATTGCTCATCGGAAGTTGGATCGGTAAACATCCGTTGTTCCCGAGGATCAGTCCCAATAAATCGATTGAAGGATGCGCGGGGAGTTTTATTTTCAGCATGGGGGTGGCTGTTTTATGCCGGTCTTTCCTGCCTGTGGCAATCGCTTTCCCTCTCTGGCAAGTTATTTTAATAGGTGCTTTTTTGGGAGGGATGGGTCAATTAGGCGATTTGTCCGAATCCCTTATGAAACGCGATTGTAACGTGAAAGATTCAGGTAAATTGATGCCGGGCATGGGCGGGGTTTTGGATGTTATTGACAGTTTATTGTTTTCAGCCCCGGCGTTTTACCTTTATATGAGTTCCGTCTTAAACACAGGGTATTAATGCCGAAGAAAATTAAAAATGTTGTCATTTTGGGATCCACAGGTTCCATCGGCATCAATACGTTAAAAGTCATTGAGCGTTATCCGCATCAATTTAAAATTGTCGGACTGACAGCGTATCGTAATCTTAAATTGTTTGAAAGCCAGGTACGGCGGTTTTCCCCGACACATGTCGCCCTCAGCGCGAAGGGGATCGGTGATTTTAAAAAGAACTTAGGCTTCCGGAAGATTAAGATTTTCGATGTTGAGTCGGATTTATCCCGGATCGTTACCCTGGCGCACGTTGACATTGTGGTGATCGGCATGAGCGGCCGTGCGGCTTTGGAGCCGTTTTTAAGCGCGGTTCGCTGCGGAAAGACCGTGGCTCCCGCCAATAAGGAAGCCTTGGTTGTCGCCGGCGATATTATTATACGGGAGGCGAAAAAATATAAAGCAAAGATCATCCCTGTTGACAGCGAACAAAGCGCCATATTCCAATGTCTCGAAGGGAATAATCGCAAAGAATTAAAACGCGTTTATCTTACGGCCTCCGGAGGGGCTCTTCACAATGTCCCTAAGGCGCGATTTGATAAACTTACGGTCCGCCAAATTCTTAATCACCCACGGTGGAAGATGGGCAAGAAGATAACAGTGGATTCGGCAACGTTAATGAACAAGGGATTTGAGGTTATTGAGGCTAAAAGATTGTTTGACTTAAAGGTGGATGATATTGAGGTCGTGGTTCATCCGGAAGCGATTATTCATTCGATGGTCAGTTTTAAGGACGGTTCCATTATCGCTCAGCTAGGGGTAACAGATATGCGTTTACCGATTCAATATGCCCTGACCTATCCCCAACGTCTCAGTACAGGATTAGAGCAAGTCGATTTTTTCCGATTAAAACAGCTCACATTCAAGAAACCGGATTTCAAGAAGTTCCCTTCATTGGCATTAGCCATTTATACAGCGAGAAAGGGAGGGACACTTCCCAGCGTATTGAATGCGGTTGATGAGGAAGCCGTGGATGCCTTCTTAAAAGGAAAGCTGTTGTTTTCCCAAATGTATAAGGTCATTGAAAAGATTGTCTTAAAACATAAGGTGAAAAAGAACCCGACCCTCAAAGATATCCTGGCAGCCGATGTCTGGGCCAGAGAGACGGCTAACTTGTATATTTCGTGAGAATACATATAATAGGGACATATATTATCGACAGGAGTGTCATCTAACATGAGTGTACTTATTTTTATTGCGGTATTGAGCATTCTTATTATCGTGCATGAGTGGGGGCATTTTGTCACGGCTAAATCCCTTGGAGTCAGGGTTGAGAGGTTTTCCGTAGGGTTTGGCAAAAAATTGTTTTCACGCGTGCATGACGGAACAGAATTCATGGTCTGTGCCGTTCCTCTCGGCGGCTATGTCAAGATGGCGGGGGATGAGAGGGCGGCGTGTAAGGGATCTTCGGATGAATTTTATTCTCATCCGGTGGGTCACCGCGCCCTTATTGTTGCTATGGGACCTGTGGTTAATTTTATCTTTGGCTATTTGTGTTTTTATTTTATTTGTATCGCGGGTTATCCTTTATTGGCTTCCAAAGTGGGCAAGGTCATGGATGGATATCCAGCGCAGGTCGCGGGGTTACAAGCAGGTGATCATATCCTGAAGATTAATGCAGAGAAGATCGCGAGCTGGGAAGACCTACAGGAAGATGTTGCCATGTCAAAAGGGCGAGCGCTGCGTTTTACGATAGAGCGGGATCATAAGGAAATCCTTAAGACGATTATTCCCCAGGAAAGAATCATCAAAAATATGTTCGGACAGGAAGAAAAGGTGTGGCTTGTCGGCATTCAACCCCAAGGGGAGATTGTTCTGTTGCGTTATGGTGCGGGTGAATCCTTTTTAAAGGCATTTGAGCGATTGAAGAAGGTTACGGTGCTGACTTATAAATCGCTATATCATGTTATCACAGGGGCGGTGTCTGCGAAAGATGCCCTTGCCGGCCCGATCCGTATTTTTGATGTTATTAAAGTTGCCGCTATGATGGGGTTCTCCCATCTTGTTTATATTATGGCTATTATCAGCGCGAGCCTGGCCATTTTCAATCTTTTTCCGGTTCCGGTATTAGACGGCGGTCATTTATTCTTGCTCATCCTTGAGAAGATACGGAGAAAACCTTTATCCCTGAAAGTGGAGGATGGCTTGTCACGGGTCGGGTTCAGTTTACTCATGTGCTTGATGGTTT
>CBDUYP010000036.1:0-8315 GCA_965371485.1 uncultured bacterium | reverse complement strand
AACTCTGATGCGTTCATTGATCCGGATATTCTTTTGAATGACGGCACCTCCTCTTTATTTCTTTTCTTGAATCTCTTTTTTTATTTGCCGTATAAAATCATCAATCCCCATACTGCCCTGATCTCCGGCCCCTCTTTTTCTTACCGCGACCGCGGACGCCTCAATTTCCTTGTCACCGATGATCAAAACATACGGAACCTTTTTAAGCGTCCCTTCTCTGATCCGTTTATTGAGACTCTCGTTGCGTTGATCAATTATAACGCGTAATCCCTCATTTTGTAAATCATCTTTTACTTTCTTTGCAAAGTCGTGATGTTCCGTTCTTATCGGAATAATGATGACCTGTTTCGGCGCCAGCCAGACAGGAAAGGCTCCGGCATAATGTTCGATCAATGTCCCGATAAACCGCTCTATGCTGCCAAAGACCGCGCGATGAATCATGATCGGCTGGCTTGTTTTTCCTGTCCTGTCGGCATAAGTCATTGAAAATCTCCCGGGCAGGGAAAAATCACATTGTATCGTGGCGCACTGCCATGACCGGCCCAAGGCGTCTTTCAATTTTATGTCGATCTTCGGGCCGTAAAAGGCACCATCGCCTTCATTGATTTGATAATCAATGTTTTTTTCTTTAAGAGCATTTTCTAAGGCCTGAGTGCCTCTCTCCCAATCCTCTAAGCTTCCAATATGATCTTCAGGTCTTGTGCTCAATTCAATCTCAAAGTTTTCAAATCCAAAATCCTTCATGGTATCAAAGGTAAAATCAATAACCTGCATAACCTCCTCTTGGATTTGATCCGGGCGGCAAAAGATATGGGCATCATCCTGAGTAAACCCGCGCACCCTTAAAAGTCCGTGCAACACCCCTGCCTTTTCCTGACGGTAAACCGTCCCGAGTTCAAAATAACGGATAGGCAAATCGCGATAACTCCGAAGCTTTGATTTATAAATAAGGATATGCCCCGGACAATTCATCGGTTTGACGGCATATTCTTCCTCATCGACATTAAAATAATACATATTCTTCCGGTAATGATCGGCATGGCCGCTTTGCTCCCACAGTTTTCCTTTTAAAATATGCGGCGTTATGACCATTTCATATCCCCGGCACAGGTGCTGTCGACGGGAATACTCTTCAACAAGACTGTACAATATCGCTCCATCCGGATGATAAAAGATCAATCCTGCTCCGGCCTCGTCCGGATAAACATGAAAAAGGTCCAACTGGAGTCCAAGCTTGCGATGATCCCGTTTTTGTGCTTCTTCCATGACCTGCAAAAATTCCTTCAACTCCTCTTTGCTGAAAAAACACGTACCGTAAATCCGCTGAAGCATCGGCTTTCTTTCATCACCGCGCCAATAAGCCCCGGCAACCGACAGCAGCTTAAAAGCCTTAATCTGTCCGGCGTTCTCGACGTGAGGCCCTTTGCATAAATCCGAGAAATCGTCTCCTGTTTTATAAATTGACATTTCCCCGTCGGGCAAGTCCTGAATAATTTCAATCTTGAAGTCTTCTTTGCGCTCTGAAAACATCTCAACGGCCTCCTGGCGCGGCATGGAGATCTGTTGAAACACCGGCTTCTTTGCAATAATACGCTGCATTGCTTTTTCAATCTTTTTCAGATCTTCCTGCGTAAACGGTTCTTTCCTCGCGAAATCATAATAAAACCCGTTTTCGATAGTCGGCCCAATAGCCAATTGAACATCCGGCCACAACTCCTTAACCGCCTGTGCCATCACATGCGAACAACTATGCCGAAGCTTGTCTATGTCAGATTTGCATTCCATAATAAAATAAGCATGATAGATTGAATAATCACTTGCCGAGCGCAGCTAGCCGTAGGCGCGTCGAGCACGGCAAGTGATTATTCAATCTATCATGCACTGATTCAGTCTCCGATATAATAAAAAATGGACCCAAGAGGACTCGAACCTCTGACCTCTTCCATGTCAAGGAAGCACTCTAACCAACTGAGCTATGGGTCCGTTGTTGTGGGCAAGGTGGGAGTCGAACCCACACGATCTTGCGACCACAGGATTTTAAGTCCTGCGTGTATGCCATTCCACCACTTGCCCGCACTGAATGACAAAAAAGGCGACGACCGGAATCGAACCGGTGAATAATGGTTTTGCAGACCACTGCCTTACCACTTGGCTACGTCGCCAAAACCGACTTGACCTCTTTAATGATATCCTCAACCTCGGCGAGATGTCCTTCTCCGACGGTTCCGCAGGCCAATTTGCCCTGAATCGGATCAATAAACCGGATCCCGGATTTTTTTAACTTGCGGCAGTTTTCTTGCACAATTTTATTGTTATACATATCCTGGTTCATCGCCGGCGCCACAAGAATCGGCGCTCTGGTGGCCAGGGCCGTGCATGTCAGCAAATCATCAGAAAGGCCGGTAGCGAGTTTTGCGATAATATTGGCTGTTGCCGGTGCAATCAGCAGGACATCTGCCTCTTTAGACAATTTAATATGCCCTATTTGCCAGGATTCTTCTCCATCAAACATATCGGAATATATTTTTTCTCCGGAAAGAGTGGACAAAGTCAAGGAAGGAATAAACCGTTGTGCCCCCGGGGTCATAATAACCGAAACGCGCATCCCCTCATCCTTAAGCCGCCTTATAATATCCGCTGCTTTATATGCCGCAATGCTTCCTGTCACCCCCAAAACAACATGTTTTTGCTTCATCGCCATAAGCCTTTTAAGCAGCAACGCTCATTTCAGACTCGGGATCCTTTTTCTTGCCCTTGCTCTTGCTCTTGCTCTTCGGAGTTTCAGGCGGGGCAAATTGATCCGCCACCTCCTTGAGAACAACCTTCCCTGTCCTGATTTCCTCTAAGGCCACCGTCGCTGTCTTTTCTGTAACGGGTGTGTCCACCAGCTTAAGTTTTCCCTCAGCTATTTCAATGGCACGTGTAGCCGCCATACGAATAAGCTTATAAACACTGTTCCCTGCCTTTGGCAATAACTCTTCAATCGGCTGATACCCCATGGTCTGTTCCTTTCGATAGATGCCCTTTATAGAAACTTATATATATATCATATAGTCTTATTTCTGTCAAAAACTTTTGCCTATCCCCTTATGCGGAAGGAAAGAGCAAGGCATACACGCTGTCCTCCAACGCCTTATACGCACGCTGTAAATGATCATTCACAATGATCGCATCATAATACCGCGCTTCTTTTTGTTCTTCGCGTGCTACCTTTAAGCGCAAGATCAGGTCCTTCCTGCTCTCTGTGGATCGCTTTTCCAATCGCTCCCTTAACTCTTTTAACGAAGGCGGGTTAATAAAAATAGCGGCAGCCTCCGGATGCTTGCGCCGGACGATTTTGGCCCCTTTCACGTCAATACATAACAAAACATGCCTCCCTTTCCTTAAAATCTCTCTGACGTTTTTTCCCGGGGTACCATAATAATACCGAAACACTTTTTGCGATTCAAGAAAATGTCCTGCCCTTTGTTTATACAAAAACCTCTTTTCGCTGATAAACAAATAATCGCGGCCATGTCTTTCTCCCGGACGCCCCGGACGCGTTGTCGCGGAGATCGACTTAACAAGTTTCCCTTTAAATTTCCTGCTTAAAAGAAGTTTTTTGTGGAGAGTGGTTTTGCCGGAACCGGAGGGGCCGGAAAGGATAATAATTCTGCCCTTATTCAATATTCTGGGCCTGTTCGCGCAGTTTTTCGATCTTACTTTTTAAGGCAATCACGGCATTGGAAACAAGTTTGTCCTGCAGCTTTGACCCGATGGTGTTGGTCTCCCTCTGCATCTCCTGGGCAACAAAATCCAGTTTTTTCCCGACGCTGGCCGTAGATTTCAAAAGAAGCTTGAACTCTTCAATATAATGCACCAATCGCGTAAGCTCTTCATTGATGTCACTGCTTTTTTGGAAAGAAAAAAATTCGTCCGCTGCCGCCTTCCTCTTTTTCTCTTTAAGAATACTTTTTGCCCGGACCTGAATTTTTTTTACCTGCAGTAACATCCTCTTCAACACTCTCAAGATATCTTCCGACAGGCTTTTTCCTTCCCGTTTGCGCATTCTGACAAGACTGTCTACGGACCGCTTTAAATTTTTCTCGACGCCGGGCCAAAGTTTATCCCCGCTGATCATTGTTTCCTGAACCTCAACCACTCCGGGAAGCCTGATCACGTCGGACAAGCCCAGGGTGTTGTTGTTCAACCCGAATATCTTTTTCATCATTCTGGCCTGCTTTAAATATTCTTTAACCGCGTCTTGATTAAACCTCAACGACTGAGAAGGTTTTTCTGTAATCTTAAGGGAAACCGTAACCCTCCCGCGTTTGATATTTTTATGAAGCAGCTGTCGAATCCTGTTTTCAACAGAAGCAAATCCCATGGGAAGATAATAGGCAACGTCAAAATACCGGGAATTGTTGCTTTTAACCTCTATCACTCCCTTGACTTTCCCGGCAATTATCTGTGCGCTTCCAAACCCTGTCATTCCTTTTATCATACAAAGCCTTTCTTTACTTCTTAACAAAATAGTTACGAGCCCCCGACGTGGGGCGAGTTTATTTTGATAATCTTGAGAATCCTGTCCAGATCATCGAGTGAATAATACTCAATGATAATTCTTCCCCTTTTTTTCCGCGCCTGAATCCGCACTTTTGTACCGACACTCTGCTGCAGCTCTTCCTCCAACAAAGCAAGATGCGGATCTTGCTGTTGTGTCCTTATCTTTGTCTTTTTCCGCCGGACACTTCCCTCTAAATCCCGCTTAATTAAATTCTCAACTTCCCGGACAGACAATTCTTTTTGCACAATCTTTTCAAAAATTTCTCTTTGCTTTTGAATGTTCTCTATGCTTAAAAGCGCCCGCGCATGCCCCATAGAAATCTTCCCGTCAATCACCTCTTTTTTGATTTCCTCCGGAAGCCTTAAAAGACGCAATGTATTGCTTATGGTTGACCTGTTCTTCCCAACGGCTGTGGCCACATGCTCCTGCGCCAGGTGAAATTCCGTAATTAACCGTTGAAATGCCTCTGCCTCTTCAATCGGGTTCAGTTCTTCCCTCTGAATATTTTCAACCAAGGCTAACACCAGGGCCTCCTGGTTGGATGCTTTTTTAATGATCGCCGGAATCTTTTCCAAATTAAGCGTGCGTGCCGCCCGTAACCGCCTTTCTCCTGCGATAACCTCATATCCGTCACCCTCTTCCCTGATAAGAATAGGCTGCAAAATCCCCTTTTCCCTAATCGAATCCGTAAGTTCCTTCATCTCTTCTTCATGATAATGTGTCCGGGGCTGCAAGGCATTCTTACGAATTTTCGCTGTTGCCACGTAAAAAAGATCTTCCGCTGCCGCTGTTTCTGTCCCCATACGTTTCGCTTTGGACAAAATCTCCTTATCAGGAATAAGCGCTGATAAGCCCTTCCCTAATGCCCGATTTTCCATGGTTTTCTCCCTTCGCTGCTTTAAATTAGGCTCGCCCCGCAACCGGCGGGACTCGCAACTAATTTACGAGTCGCGGTAGATTTAAGCTTCGCCGCCGGCAGTGTTAATTTCTTTTTCTACCAAAAATTCTGATGTTTCCTGCCCGCCATTAAATTCTTGTAACTTATTGCACTCCAACATGTTACAGCTTTCTTGCGGTTCTCCTAAGAATTCTTTGGCAAGTTCTGAATATTTTTTTGCCCCGATGGAATTAGAATCATACTGTATAATTGGCTTCCCGTAACTTGGAGCCTCGCTCAACTTAACATTCCTCGGAATGATGGTTTCATAAACTTTATCTTTAAAATAACTTCTTATTTCCTTGATAACTTCTGTTGTTAACTTTGTTCGAAAGTCTGCCATTGTTAACAAAATTCCCTCGATGTCCAATGATGGATTTAAGCCATCTTTGATTAAGTTAATAGTATGAATTAACTGAGAAACGCCTTCCAGCGCGTAGAATTCACACTGTATTGGGACGAGAATTGAGTCGCTTGCAACGAGAGAATTTAGCGTTAACAGACCTAACGATGGCGGGGAATCAATAAAAATATAATCATATTTTTCTTTGATTGAAGACAAGGCTTTTTTTAATCGCGTCTCTCGCGACAAGGCTCCGACAAGTTCTACTTCAGCCCCTGTTAAATTAAGATTACAGGGCATAATGTCCAAATCGGAGCAAATTTTTTCTATAATAACCTCTTGTGCCGAATACCGGTTTAATAACACATCGTAGACAGATTTGTCAATAGCGCTTTTGTTAACCCCAATACCGCTTGTGGCGTTTCCTTGAGGATCCGTATCAACAAGAAGCACTTTCTTGTTTAACATTGAAACCGCATGCGATAAATTTATGGCTGTTGTTGTCTTCCCGGTTCCTCCCTTTTGATTGCAGATCGAGATTATTTTTGTCATAAATTCCCCGGATGTTTCACGTGGAACCTTCATTATTCTTAATTGTTACCTTTATTTTGGCCAATTTAGCCCCTTCCATGCCAAATAATCCTTTTTTCTCTTCGCGGACAACCTTAACGTTAATTTCATCCTTTGTAACATTTAAAATTCCAAGAGCCTTTTTTATTGCATCTTCTACTGTTACGCCCTCAACCTCTATGCTTTTTTGCTTCTTTTCCATAAAATAAGCTCTCTATCGCTCGCAACTATTTTACCCTGCGGAATCGCGGAGCGATTCCCAGGACTAAGTCCCGGGAATTCTTCGAATTCCACGGGGCGAATCAGGACACCTTTGTCGTTTTTGCCATTTTCCATTGTGTAAACGTAGACAACAGATAGAATATTGTAAAATACAAGGATAATCCGCTTGCAAATTTGTAGAAAATAAATCCGAGAAACACAGGAAAGATTGTCATCATCATCTTTTGTTGGGCCTTTTGCGAAGGATCTGTAACAACCATATTTTTAGAGGATATTCTCTGCTGAACACCCATTACCACAACCATAATAAGCGGTAAAATATTAAATTCATTCCCAATAACAGGCAAAGTAAACGGAAAAAGGAACAAACGATCCGGCTCTGACAGGTCTTTTATCCACAGGAAACTTGCCCCTTTAAATGCCACAGATCGCCATAATACTTGATACAATCCAATAAATATGGGCATTTGCAATAAAAGCGGGAAACACCCGCCGATAGGATTAACTTTATTCTCTTTATAAAGTTCCATAATCTCTTTATTAAGCTTTTGTGGATTACTTTTATGTTGCTCCCTCAACTTTGTTATCTGCGGCTGAAGAGACTGCATTCTCTTCATCGATAACATCCCCTTCATTGTCAGAGGATACATGGCGCCGTAAATAATCAAACTGATTAATATGATACAAACTCCCCAGTTTGGAATAATTCGATACAAAAAATTCATAAGCCGGTAAATTCCTTTAGACACAACATCAAGAATGCCCCAATTGCTAAACGTCATAATACCCTCGAACCCTAAATTATACCCGCTGAGTATTTCGAGTCTTTGTGGGCCTACATAAAGAACAGATTCATAGTTAAGGATTTCTACGTTTCTATTTGAAGGTGTCGCTTTAAGATCAATGGTTAGTATATCTTTACCTTGTGTCGATATCCGATATCCATCTGTTTTATATTTAGGCTTAACTACTGCACAGAAATATCGATCACGAAAACCAACCCAATTAACATTTCCTGGTTCGTCTTTGTGATTTTTTTGTGAAAATTTGAATGCACTTGCTTTACGATAGACATCATTATCTGTTGCTACGACATATTCCAACAGACTTTTGTCGCGCGAATTTTTTGTTTTTTTGTCCAATCTCGAAATGTCCAAAGAAAAAACATTTATTTTTGTTTCTTCGTTATTGGACATTCCCCTTGTATTTTGTATTTCAATATTCGAATGAATAAGATAGTCATCGTCTGACAATATATATTTTTTGTATATTCGCTCGCCGTATTTTTCAAATGAATAGGAAATGCTTTTGCGCGTGATATCTTCCAAAACAAAACTATCGTTTTCATATCCGGACACATTCAAAATATGGGTGAGGGGGAGGGAAACATTGTGTTCTTTTATGATAACTTTTTGTAACGCCCCTCCGCGACTGGAAAACTCGGCGATTAATTTATCATTCTCTAAAATTTCTATTGTTTCAGAAACTACCTTCAGAGATTCTTTCGCAACCGTTTCTGCCTGATTTCTCGATTCCTCCCTTGAAAACATCGTATCTTCTTTGTTTTCAAGATGTTGAGAAAGAATGGTTCCTGATGGCTTGTTTTTCTGCTGCTTCGGGTTTAACGCACCCCAAACCGTTAAAACCAAAAATGATAATGCAAACGCGACTAATAATCTTTTTTCCATAGTATAAAA
>CBDUYP010000035.1:0-8631 GCA_965371485.1 uncultured bacterium | reverse complement strand
GAGCATCTGCATCTTCTCGAGCAGGAAAAGGATTATGAGAATTATGACAGGGCCAAGGCCGCCAGGGACAGGATTTTTCAAAAGCTGGACAGGGTTTTGACTCAACAGCAGAATTATTCCGAGGATATCGCGAGGCGTATTGAGGAATACCGTGCTTATGCGAATGTGTTGAAGCAGCTGAGGGGTGATATTTACGACCCTAATTTTTTGAGAAATGAGGCGATTATCGGGACAGCCGATGATGCCGATAAGACAGTTACGCTGGTCATTTCTGCCCGCAATTCGTCAGAAACAAAGGAAAAGACAGTGCGCTATAAGCATTATTTGCCAAAGGAAGTCAGAAGCAGGCATCTTGTCGAGAAATTCGATTTTGACGTGCGGTTCGATGAAAAGACCGGCAGGGCGTTTCTCACGAAGGAAGAGATTTTTCTTCCGGGAGAGGAAAAAAGATATAAAATTCTTATTCAGGATATTTGGTCTATTCCTCCGTCAAAGCTCGATATCCTGAAAGACCGCGCTGAAATCGTTATCATGGAAATCCGTGATTCCATATACGCGAATACCGGGATGTTCCTTTTTGAACGGAGTACTAAGGTGCTTCAGCAAATCCGGGATTTACAGGCACAATCCGTATCCATCAAAAAACATATCGGGATATTCCGGCGTAATGAAAAACGGTATGAAAATGCCGAGAATGATGTCCGCAGACTTGAAGAGATTATGTTACTTGTCAAGGCGAAGAAATTAGAAGAATTTGAGAAAAGGAAGGTTAAGAATATCCTGAAAAAATTGCAGGCCTTACGCGGACTGTCTGATATCTCTGAGGCACTGTTTAAGAAAGGCGTCTCGGTGGACACGACATGGCGGGTGATCATGATGACGCTTGCGTTTGTATTTTTCTTAACGGGAGTGCATTTCTTCCGATGGTCAAGCCGATCTGCGAAAATGGGAGAGGAGAAATCCGGGGAGGGGGTTACAGAAGTGCCTAAGCCGGGAGTTGAGGAGAAACCTGAAGAATAAAACTGCAAAGTATTAGTATTCTAAATGCAGTTT
Source organism: uncultured bacterium (assembly GCA_965371485.1). GTDB lineage: Bacteria > Omnitrophota > Gorgyraeia > Zapsychrales > JANLHA01 > CBDUYP01. Next base: position 7,578 of record CBDUYP010000035.1, on the reverse strand, counting down.
GATATAATTATTTATAGTATTAATAAGGGGACAGTATTATGGCTGAGTTACGATATACCGAGGAAGGGGCGGTTCGTGTTATCCGCGGATGCATTGTTGTCGTTGAGGGATTCAAGAATTGTATCAACGGGCAGGTGATCCGGTTCGGTTACGGGACCATGGGGATCATTATCGGGTTTGATGAGGATGAGGCCCAGGTTCTGATTGTCCGCCAGCAGGTTAACCTCAAGACCGGGGACAAGGCCGTGGCCACGATGGAGGCGTTTACCACTCCTGTGGGGGATGATTTTGTCGGGCGGATCGTTAACCCTCTGGGCGAATCCATGGACGGGTTAGGAACCCTGAAGGCCGATAGTATGCGTTCGATTTTTGTTGATGCGCCTGCAATCCTTGACCGGCGTGTTCTGGAAAAGACCCTTGAGACCGGGATTAAGGTCATCGATGCCATGATCCCCATAGGGATGGGGCAAAGGGAACTGATCCTCGGGGATAAGATGACCGGGAAGACCACCATCGGAACGGATACGATTATTAACCAAAAACATACCGGGGTTATTTGCATTTACTGTTGTATTGGGAAGGCCCAGTCAGCCTTGGCCAAGGTGGTCCAGTTATTTTTAGATAATGGATGCTTTGATTATACGACGATTGTTTCTGCAACAGCAGCTGCTCCGCCGGGGCAGCTTTATCTTGCCCCTTATGTGGCCTGTTCGATAGGGGAACATTTTATGCGTAAGGGTAAGGATGTTTTTGTTGTTTTCGATGATCTTACAAAACATGCCTGGGCTTATCGTGAAATATCCCTCCTTTTAGGACGTGCGCCGGGACGGGACTCTTATCCGGGGGATATCTTCTACCTTCACTCCAAGATGGTAGAGCGGGCTGCCTATCTGACAGAAGAAATGGGGGGAGGATCAATGACACATCTTCCGATTGCCGAGACCCTTGAGGGCGATTTGACCGGATACGTTCAATCAAATTTGGTTTCCATGACAGACGGTCAACTCATGATCAGTGCCCCGCTTTTCGGAGAGGGGCAAAGGCCGGCTGTCGATATGGGATTGTCGGTTTCCCGTGTTGGGAGCAAGGTGCAATGGCCAGGGATTAAGAAGCTGAGCGGACCGCTGCGTTTAGAATATCTTCAGTATCGTGAGGCCATGCGGGTTTCTCAATTGAAAACCTCCGGCGCGTCTGATGAAATAGAAAAGCAGATGAAAAGCGGTGGTGTTCTTACAGAGCTTCTTAAGCAGCGCCCCAATCAGCCTATCCCGATGGAGGCCTTGCTGATGATTCTTTATGCTTATTCCAAACAGGTTCTCTATGAGATGACGATCGAGGAGGTTAATGATTTTCAGGGGCAGATCCTAGAGTATTTTAAGAAAAGACATCCTGATAAGCTCAAGGCCATGCGGGAGAAGAGAGATTTGGATCCTGAGATCACCAAGGCACTGGATGAGGTGCTGGATGAATATCTTAAGGAGATTATTGCGAAACGACCGGTCGAAGAGGATGAGGATGAAGACGAGGATAATGTAGGGACCGATGTCCTGGATAAAGCGACCTCCAAGAAGGAATAAGAATGCCGTCTTATAAAATGACATTTAAAATCGCGATTATGACTCCCGAAGCGCTTCTTTATCAAAATGAAGTTGAGAGCGCTTTTTTTATCGGAGATAATGGCGAGTATGAATTATTGCCCTATCACTATCCTTTGCTCGGGATTCTAAAGGCGAGCAGTATTATTTTGGATTGGAAGGAAGCTGTTCCGGTAAAATTCGGGGTTGTCAAATTTTTTGCCAATAGTTGTATTGTGCTTGTGGAGGAAACGGAAAGATTCCAACCCGAGAAAGTCAAGAAGGATGACGAGGATATGGTTTTTGATACGGATGACCGAATGGCGTAGGAGGAAACAGATCGTATGTTGTGGGCAGAAACATTATTGATTGTCAGTATTATGCTGATCGCGGTCTTAGGGCCGTCGATCGTTATTGCAGTGTTGGGGTATGCGGTTATCAAAGCGTTGAGCCGTAATCCTTCCGCGGCCTCAAAGATATTCATGGGAATGATCGTTTTGCTGGTCTTTGTTGAGGCGATATCCATTATCGGAATTTTGGTTATCTTTCAGTTGTTTGGAAAGACAGGATGAGAACATGACAGCATGAGCACCGCGGCAGTATTTATTATCATATTTTTTATCATCATCCTGATCCCTTGCGTGGGGACCGGATGGATAGGTTACCGGATGCTCACTAAATTGGGGCGGTATCCCAGCAAGAGCCGGGCGATTCAGATGGGTGTTTTATTGCAATTGTTTATTATTGAAGTCATTTCCTTTACATTGCTTATCGGTTTTTTCAAGGTCCTTGTCAGCGAGGACTGAGAAAGGAGTTGGAGTCATGGATTTAAGCTTGTTGTTTATTAAGGCGATTATTTTCGGCATGGTCTTTATGGGTGTTGCGTTTTTTCTTTTAAGGAGGTATTTATTCAAGACCACGGAAGGGGCTGTTACCCGTCTCAACAAAGAGACGGAGGTGGTACGTTCGAAACAGACAGAACTTAATACAAAAATCAAACAGGCTCAAGAGGAACTGGTAAAGCGCCGGGCCGAGGCTGATGCCCTTGTGGCTAAAATGAAGACGGCGGCCGAGGAAAAGGCTAAGGAAGAACGCGAAAAAATTCTGGCTAAATCACGTCAAGAGGGAGAAGAGATCATCGCTAAGGCCCAGAACACCAAGGATGAAATCCGCAAGGTGCTTGAGAAAGAGATGGAGATGAAGGCGACGGATTTTACGGTCATGATTCTAAATGAAATCTTCAGTGATAAAGTGAAGAATGTTTTTGACGGAACATTGGTCAATGAGTTTTTGGATAGTCTTGAGAAAGTGGACATGGCGATGATCAGTGAGGACGTGGATACGGCTGATGTGCTCACGGCGATTCCGTTGAGTACAGAATTAAGTCAGAGATTGTCCGGGATACTCAAGAAAAAATTAAACCGGGAAATTAACCTTAACGCATCGGTGGATAAAAAGATTATCAGCGGCATTATTTTGCGGTTCGGAACTTTGTCTTTAAACGGCAGTTTGCAGAATATGATCAAGGAGACAGGACTCGGGATCAAGGAAAAACTTGAAAAAGGATTGTTGTAAACAGGAATAGGCATGGGCGGAAAAGCGAACAAGATTAAAAGTGATCTTGATGATATCACAGAGCTTCTTGAGATTATCCAGGTTCTCAAGGATGTGGCAGACAGTAAATTTCACGACCTGGCTCAGCGTAAAGACCGGTTTGCCAGGTTCGGCGAGTCTTTTGTCGAATTTTTTCGCATGATCAGTTTGTCTGAAGTGCGTCACCCTCTTGTTTCCAACGATAATCCGAATACGGTCATTCTCGCGGTTACCTCTGAGGGGGGATTTATGGGGGATCTGAATGCCAAAGTGATTAGGCAGGTTCTCGCCGAGAAAGACCGGATCCCCAACAGTACTCTTGTTGTTGTCGGGCGCAAAGGTGTTGAGAAACTGAATGCCGTCCAGCCGGATTTGAAGAATTTTGTCGATATTGAAGACATCGGTCTTTATGAATTGTCCATTCGTGTTAAGGATTATCTGATCAAAGAGATCCTGGAAGACCGGGTGGGTAAGGTTGTGGTGGTTTATCCATGGTCAAAGACCTTTGCTTATCAAAAACCCCGCACGGTAAGTATTTTACCTTGTGAGGAATTGTTAACCAAACAAGCCGAGATGGTTGATGAGATCGAGGCGGTGATCCAGGAATCCGATCCCGTGGATATTATCGGGTATCTCGCGGATATGTGGGTGGTTTGCCGCGTTTATGAGATTATGCACGATACCTCTATTTCCGAGGCCGCGGCCCAGTCGCAGCAACTGGAGAAAAGTATTCAAAGGATGAAAAAAGATAAGAAGTCCGTGGGTATGTCTTTTCTTAAAGCCAAGAAAGGCGAGATTGATAAAAGTATGCGTGAGGTCTTTACAGCGAGGATGATGACGAAGAAATAAGGAGGTAATCTTTGGAAAAAACGCAAGATTCTGTGCCTGAGAAGAAGAAAGAGCCCCGCAGGGGCTTGGGCCGTGTCATTTCAGTTCAGGGGCCGGTTGTGGATGTTAAATTTGATAATTCTCAAGATCTGCCCGCTCTTTTTGACGTTGTCGAAGTTTATAATTTTGAGAAAAAACGCGTTATCCTTCAAGCTGCTGAACATTTAAGCAAACAGGTTGTCCGGACGGTCGCTTTGATGGATACTTTAAATCTTCAGTTGAACGCTCCCGCCTATAACACCTTCCAGCCTATTTCGGTTCCGATAGGAGATGCCTGTTTTGGGCGTATCATGGATGCGGTCGGAACCCCTATTGACAAAAAAGGGCCGATTGATGCGCCTCTGACACCCGTGCGGAGTATCAAGCAGCCGCCAGGGTTTAATCTTAATGAAAAAGAGGCGGGTAAAGCAGAGGTGTTAGAGACAGGATTGAAGTATATTGATCTGCTTTTTCCTCTTATCAAGGGAAGTAAAACAGGAATTATCGGAGGGGCCGGGTGCGGAAAAACAGTTGTTATCCTGGAACTCATTAATAATATTGTCCGTGCTCACGGGGGGGCTTGTGTTTTTGCCGGGATCGGAGAGCGGATTCGCGAGGGGAATGAACTTTATCATGAATTAAGTGACAGTGGTCTTTTGAAGAATGTTATGCTTTCTTACGGACAGATGGATCAGCCTCCGGGTGCGCGGGCTGAGGTTGTTAACACAGGGATAGCGTTGGCCGAGTATTTACAAGCGAAAAATAAAGATGTTCTTTTATTTATGGATAATTTGTACCGGTTTATTCAGGGAGGCCAGGAAATATCAACGCTCCTGGGCCGTGTTCCCGCCGAAACAGGTTATCAGCCGACCCTGGCCTCTGAGGTGAGCGGCGTTCAGGAAAGGATCCGTTCGGTTAAAGGAAGCGGATCGGTTACGGCATTACAGGCGGTTTATGTGCCTGCCGACGATATGACGGACCCGGCGGTTGTGGCGATTTTCAGTTATTTGGACGGGTCCATTGTTCTTTCCCGTGACCTCGTGCAAAGAGGAATGTATCCGGCGATTGACGCGCTTCAAAGTTCCTGCGGGAACCTTGAGGCCACGATCATCGGGCAGAGACATTATGATCTTGCCCAGGAGGTCATCCGGCATCTTAATAAATACAACGGATTAAAACGGATTGTCTCGGTTATCGGTGTGGAAGAACTTAATAAAAAGGACCGCACTCTCTTCGGCCGGGCGCAGAGATTGATGAATTTTATGACGCAACCCTTTACCGTAAGCGAGGTTTTTACGGGAAAGAAGGGAGAGTATGTTACTGTCGAGGATACGCTTAAAGGGGTTGAGGACATTTTCAGCGGCGTTTATGATAAGACCAAGCCGGGGGATTTTTATATGATCGGAAAGGCTCCCTGAAATTCTGCATGATGATTAAACAATCGGATAGAATCCTTGCTAAGGAATTAATCAAGAGAGGTCTTTTAACTCAATCGGTTGTTGATAAATGTCTCTCGGAGGTTCAGTCTTCGCGTGAAAGCCTTAAGGATTATCTTGTTCACAACGGATATGCCACGGAAAAACAGGTTTTGGATTCTCTGTCTTTTGCTCTTCATCTGACGACCGTTAATCTGAATAATGTTGTCATTGATAAATCCGTGATTGAGAAAATTCCTGTCCGCTTTGCCTGGTTTTATAAATTCATGCCTATCCGGATTGAGAATAAAATATTGACCTTGGCCAGTTCCTCTTCGCTGGATGTCAAGTTCCAAGATGAGATAAGGGCTAATCTGGGGTTGGAACCGCAGGTTGTTTTGGCCAGAGAGGCGGATATCTTTGATGCCATTAACAAACATTACGGCCTGGCCGCTGATACCATTGACCGTCTGACAAAAGAAACGGAGAAAATTCCGTCGCTGGAGGCGGATTCTACGAAATGGGTCGAGGATTTAGATAAAGGGTCCGACGAGGTCACGGTTTCCCGGTTGGTGAATCAAATTTTACTTGAGGCCTACAAGAAACGCGCGACCGATATCCATATTGAGCCTTACCGGCATAAAGTCAGAGTCCGTTACCGCATTGACGGGGTTCTCATGGATGCCAATATCCCCCTGGCTGCCAAACGTTTTTTGCCGTCGATCCTTTCGCGGATTAAGATCATGGCCAATTTGAGTATTGTCGAGAAACGTCTTCCCCAGGATGGGAGTGCCGTTGTTAAGACCAGAGAGCAGGATCTGGATTTGCGGATTTCGACGATCCCCACCCCTTATGGCGAAAGCATGGTCATCCGGATTTTACCGACGAGTATTACATTGTTGAGTCTGGAAAAATTGGGGCTTGATCAGGAGAATCTAAGACGGTTCCGCGACCTGGTTAAAAAACCGCACGGCATTATTCTGGTGACAGGTCCCACGGGAAGCGGTAAGACAACGACCCTTTATGCCTGTTTAAATGAGATCAATTCCGCTGACCGGAAAATTATCACGCTGGAAGATCCTATTGAATATGAAATGGAAGGCGTTACGCAGATACAGGTTAATCCAAAGGTTCATCTGGATTTTGCTACGGGCTTACGAAGTGTTTTGCGCCATGACCCGGATATTCTCATGGTGGGAGAGATCCGGGATTTGGAAACCGCGGAGATTGCCATCCGCACGGCCCTGACGGGCCACATTGTTTTCTCAACGCTTCACACCAACGATGCGGCAAGCGGCGTCACACGTTTGGTCGAGATGGGCGTGGAACCCTTCCTGGTGAGTTCCAGCATTGAGGCCTTTGTGGCGCAAAGGCTGGTACGCGTCATTTGTCCCCGGTGCAAAGAAGAGGTGAAAAGCCCGTTGATGGAAATAAGGGAAGAGATGGCCAATGCCCTGCAGATAAAGAAGGCACAATCCATCAAGATATTTCACGGAAAAGGATGTGACTTTTGCAATCAAACCGGATTTTACGGCCGCACGGCCATTTACGAAATCCTGGTGATGGACGAAGACATCAAGACGGCCATCCTCGAAAAACGTCGTGCGGATGACATTAAATCGATGGCGGTCAAGAAGGGGATGATGACTCTCCGACAGGATGGGTGGCGAAAGGTGTCGGAGGGGATTACGGCTCCGATGGAGGTGATGAACGTTACCTCACCGGATGAAGGCTTCTTAGGGAAATCAGGGGAATCGGCGAAAGATCCGCGCAAAAAGATGTCCCACGGTCCGTCGGTTATTATTAATCCTGAAAAGATGTCTTCAAAAAATGAATACGATTTAAGAACCTATGCCCGTGCCGACGCGACGGTGGGGATACGTTATGCTGTCATGAAACAGGATGAGGATAATCCAGCTAAGTTCACGGCCGAAGAAGGAATGGAGCATTCCTCTCTCACGAAAGATATCAGTGCCGGCGGGGTACGTTTTGTTGACGGACATTCCTTGCCGATCAATACCATCCTGGATTTAAAGATTCAATTGGGAAAGTCAGAGGGGAGCATCAGTTGTCTGGCCAAAGTGTGCAGAGTGGAAGATGATGTGGTGGCGACCATGTTTAATTTGGTG
>CBDUYP010000034.1:0-8701 GCA_965371485.1 uncultured bacterium | reverse complement strand
TTGCCCTCTCAATCGCTTTTTGTTGAAGGCCCACCTTAAAAGCATTGTCTTGTAAAATCCGCCCAATGGCCCCTGCGATGTCCTCGGGATTATCTGGCTCAACGGTCAAAGCAGCGTCTCCCGCAATTTCCGGACACGAAGAAACATTAGACGTCACAACCGCGGCGGAGCAGCTTAACGCCTCGACAATCGGAAATCCAAACCCTTCATAAAATGACGGAAACACAAAAACCTCGGCAAGGTTATAAAGACACCTCAACTCTTCATCCGTGACATAACCTAAAAAAATAATATCTTCTTCAAGTTTAAGATTCCCAATAACCTCTTTTAATCCCTCACTCAACCACCCTTTCATCCCCGCAACAACCAGTTTTCCGTCAAACTTCTTCTTTTCTTTCAAAATTGCGCATGCCGCAAGCACATTCAGTAAATTCTTCCGGGGTTCAATGGTTCCCACAAATAGAAGAAAGGGCTGATCAATCCCTTGTTTTTGTAAAACAGAATGGGCGCCTTTGCGCTCCTCATCGTTTAGGGGATAAAAGACGCTCTTGTCAACACCCTGATAAATCAAACGGATTCTTTGTTCATCAACATCAAAAAATTTTTTAAGGTCATTGCCCGTGCTTTGAGAACAGCAGATAATCCTGTCAGCCTGCTTAACGATGGCATGCAATTGTTGGTCCGTTGTCGCGCACGTCTGGGGCGTATGTCCCTGCGGGTAAGTCTTATAAATCAAATCATGAACCGTAACAATGATTTTAGCACCGGGAACATGAATAAAGTCCGGGCTGGGAGAATGATACACATCAACTTTCCCCAGTGTCTTTCCCGGGCCGCGATTGAACCAATCCAGTTTAACCGAAAAATTTTTAGCAGGAATGCGGGGAACTCTTCTTTGGGGATCAAAAAATCTTTTTTGAACGTAAAGGCAATATTCGTTTTCCCTATCAATTTCACTTAAATGTGTAACAAGATTGTGCGCATAGCGCCCTATCCCGGTGTAATTCTTTTTTAAAAAGGAACGGCAGTTGATGGCGATACGCATAAGTCAGGCATCAATCCCTTTGGATTTCAGGAATTTCTCCGTAACCTCAACGACATAATCCAGTTGATTCGGTTTGATATCCTGATGGATTCCGATGTGAAAGCCGTGATCTGCACAGTACTCTGCCTCGGGAAAGTCGCCGAGCTTATATCCGAGAAATTTGTAGCTGGGGCATTGTGTAGGGATGGAATAAAATAAATTCCGTGAATCCACTCCCTTACCGTCCAGGTAAGAAACGAATTCATCCTTGGTGAAATTTAACCCCTGGCGAAGGATAATCGAGAACGCGTGCGGCCCTATTTTCTCCCCTTCTTCTTCTTTGATCGTTATAAAAAAAGGCTCGAATTTTTTGAATTTATCGATCAGATAGAGCAGATTCCTTCGGCGTGTTTCCAGGATCGTGTTAAATATTTTAATATTCCCGATCCCGACGGCCGCTTCGATCTCATTCATCTTGGCGGAAAAACCGACGCGGCAAAACTCAAACTTATTAACGATCCCGTGATTCCGCAATGATCTTAAGGCCTCTGCCATCTTCGCATCATCCGTGATAACAATACCCCCCTCGATGGTTGTCACAATATGAGCGGCATACAAACTAAAAGCCGCCATATTGCCGATGGTTCCGATCTGTCTTCCCTTGTATTGGGCGCCGTGCGCCTCGGCCGCATCTTCGACAATATACAGATTATATTTCTTGGCAAGTTCCAAGATCGGATCCATATCCGCGGGCTTGCCCATCAGATGAACCGGCATAATCCCGCGTGTCTTTTTCGTAATGACCTGCTCGATTTTATCTACGTCGATGTTCAAGGTCTCTTTTTTAACATCGACAAAGACCGGTTGAAATCCGGCCTGCAAAACAGCATTCCCCGTCGCCACGAAGGAAAGGGCCGGAATGATGATCTCATCCCCCCGCTGTGCCCCGTAGTCATAGAGTACGGCCAAAGCCAGGGCATCGGCATCGGTTCCGCTACTGAGGGCCACCGCCTCTTTGGTGCCGAAAAGTTTTGCAAATTGCCGTTCAAACTCCGCGACATATTTGCCGCGCGTCACAAACTTTGTCGTCAGAGCCGTATCAATCAATTGCCGCGCCTCGTCGGTAATCGAGACCGTCCCGAAAGGTACCTTGTATTGTGTTTTAGCCTCTACCCCTAAATTTTTTTGTGATGTATCCACTGTCCCATCCACCTTTCGTATTAACTTTTTAAAAAAGAGTACGTGCTCGGGGTACGTACCCGAGTACGTACCCTCATGTGCCTTTTAATATCTGGTTTGCTTTTTTTAATCGCTCCGGCGTGCCGATATCGAGAAGTTCTTCAGATACCTCAAACCCGAAAAATTTCTGATCAACGATCTTAGGAAAAAAATCTTTCTCAATAGAAAACTTGTTTTCCTTTGGCATTAGAGAAAAAACCTCTTTGTTAAAACAATATACGCCGACATTGATAAAATAAGCGCTGCCTGTGGCGATAGAATCCTTTTTCATTTTCTCATCAAAACTGATAATCCTTTTTTCATCATTGATTCGGATGGAACCGTAATCGCTACGGTCTGTTATCCGGGTAACGGCAAGCGTGGCACAGCTCTTTTTGGCAATATGAAAATTGAAAAGGGCTTGATAATCCATACGGCAGTAACAATCCCCATTGAGAGCAAAAAAAACGTTATTTTGAACCAAAGGGGCAGCATTCTTGATAGCCCCCCCTGTCCCTAAGGGTGTTGTTTCCTGCGAGAATTCAATCTCCATTCCAATATCATTTTTACGATAATGTTGTTCAATACTCTCAGCCTGATAGCCTGTACACAAAATCGCCCGGCGGAAACCCTGATTAAACAAATATTTTAAAAGGATATCCAGGAAAGGTTGATCATCAACCTTGGCCATGGTCTTCTGCGATTCCCCGATCTCGGATCTTAACCGCTTTCCCAACCCGCCGCACAAAATAACGACGTCAATTTTATTTAATTCAGACATAATAATGCTTTCGCAAAGTTAGATTAACACACGACTACACTGTCCCTGCTTCTTCTATGGTTTTACGGATATTGAACTCAGGCCGCCCGTTACCATTCTTCGGTTTAATCATGCCAATGTTAAAAAAAGCATCTAAGAAAACGTAAATGATCCGTCGTATAACGAGAATTCTAGGATAGAGCATGAATAATTTAATAGTTCCCATAGGCCTGCGCAGGAAGTTCAATAAATACATCCCGAAAGCAAACCTTGCAAAATTAAAATTTTTGAGCGCCGGAGTTACATAGGTTCTCTTCTCCGTCGTTGTATTCGGCAACAAGACATCTTCTATTTCACCTTGTTTTACCAAATCATCATAAATTGGGGTACCCGGAAGCGGCTGAAAGTACTGAATACCAAAAGTGTCGAAATCACATTTGTGGATGAGCTTCTCAGTCTCCTTGATATCCTCAATCGTCTCCCCCGGATAACCAACCATGATAGCCGCGTGAACCGCGAGTCCTGCCTTGCGGATTTCTGCCACCTTGCCCGGCCACATATCCGGGTCCTGGTCCTTTTGCATGAGCTTTAATACCCTCCTTGAACCGCTCTCCGGGGCTACCGTTACCTCGTACCAGCCCGCTTTTTTCATAAGCTTAAGAGTTTCAAATCCCGTACGTTTTGCACGAATACCATTAGCTGTGGCTACAGTCAGGCCTTTAAGATTTTCTTTAATAAGGGTATGACAAAAGTCCTCTGTGTAACCGCGATCGAAAGTAAAGTTATCATCAATAATGTTGATATGGCGTATGCCATACTTATGGTACAGGAGTTTGATCCATTCCACAGCAAATTTAGTAGAATGCCTACGTATCAGTTTGCCATTGATAATCGGTGCCGTGCAAAATTTGCAACGGTAAGGACAACCCCTGCTTAACCAAACCGGAGCATTGAGCTTACTCTTGGAGTAATAACGATAGCCTTTCCTGAGGTAACCTTTAAGGTTGATGGCTTCGTAGTCCGGCAATCGAATTTGATCCAGATCCTTTAACCTTTGGACGGGATTTTGGATAATCCCATCCCCGTCTTGGAATACGAGACCCGGAATGTCGGATACTGTCTCCTTAGCCGCAAGCCTATCGAGAAAAAGCGGAAAAGTGCTCTCTGCCTCACCAACCAATAAATAATCGACCTGTGGATTATCAATACTCTTGCCCGGATAGCTCGTGGGATGGATACCGCCCATAACCGTGACCACATCCGGATTCAACGCTTTAGCGACACGCAGGATGCGAAGTGCCTCTTTATATGTCTTGGACCAGCAGGATACCCCAACCACATCGGGCTTGAAGGATTTCAGGAACTCCGCCAACTCAGGTGAACTTGCGTTTGCGCCACTCAGGGTGCCATCAAAAACACGTAACTCATGCTCTGGATTGGTCGTGTTTGCGATGAGAAATCCGATACCCAGAGGAAGGCTATATGTAATGTCGTTGCCAAAAGGCCAAATAAGAGCTGCTTTCAAGTTGCTTTTTCCTTTTGAATTATTTTTTCTTCTTTATCTTATAAACATACGATTCCGGCGTGGCCGTTTCTAGAAAATAATTTTCTTCGATAATATCTATCATCTCACGATATTTCTTTTTGTTGGCTTGAAGCGACAAATAAACGGCTTCCCAATGGAGCGGATACTTCCGCCACAAAACAGCGTACCGGGGTTTCTTATTCTTGAGTTCAGAAACAAGCTCCTCGTGCCATTTGTCATTAAACCAGGAAAACGTCGGCACAGGAAAGCGCCCCAGGAAAGGACGATCCACCAAAAAGCTATACGTTGCGTATTCCGGATACATAAAGACAGTCTCGCCCTCCCTTGTCCGCTGCTGAATCAGTTTGGTTATAGCCTCGAGTTCTTCAGCCTGCTCAACAGGAACAACCATACCTTTGCCCCGTTCAATATTTAAAGGACGTGTCGGAATCTCTGACAATGGCTTAAGAGGCGCTATATCTTTACCGAGAAGAAAATTTCGTGCGACCTTGAAAAAAGTAAACCGTTTATTATACCTGTCTATCGAATACCCAACCGATGAACCGAACAATCCGAAGAAAAGAAATAAAATACCATACAGTTTCAAATGATTTTTTAAGGTTTCCCGACAAACAGGAAAATAAGTTCTGACATTCTTTAAAATCCGGCCTTTCTTATCCCTTAGGAAAAGATAGACTTCTTCAAGAATATAAAAAAACAGGATTTTCTCCGGCTGCAGGGCCATTTCAAACTGAGACGCCCAAATAGCCCGAAAGGCCGCGTCATACATCACAAGCCCATAGGTACCGATACATATCAGGCTTAAATCAATCTTGGATACTCTTTTATTTCTAATGCGCCATATAAAATAAATGATCAAAACAACATAAAAATAAGCGGGAGTCATATGCCGGAAATTCTTGCTTTCAGGGTTAAACATCGACGGTATCCCCCCCAGAAGATTACTGGGAAATTCAGAAACCATGTGTTGATTAATAATCCCTTCTTTAAGCATAACAACAGAGTAAACCGCCTCAAGATAAGGAACAAAGGCGCCCACAGCTATCAAATAAATAAGGTAAGGAACAGCAATAACAGCTATCCCTGTTAAATAAATTCCGGCTGACTTTAAAATAAATTTCCGGTCCTGTACCTTGAAGATATAAGAAAATATCAATGCCGCAAAAATTCCTGCGACGGAACACACACCAATCTCAATACTGGTAAAAATACCGAAAGCCGTTGCCACACCGGCTGAAAATATCCAGACAAGCCGTTCGCGTTTAAAAAACCGCACGGCACAGAATAACGCCAGGAGCCCAAAGGCATATCGCATTCCACCCCAATAGGTATACATAACCCGGGGGAATGTCCTGGCCGTGAAGACAAGAGCCATCAAATAAAGGAGATATCGTGTGCGGTATAACTCCTTGGCGATAAGGACACCCACGACCATCGTGATGATGGTTCCCATATAGAAATAAAGAGACAAAACAGAAAGCTGGACGCCAAACAGATTCATCATCCCTGCCGGCATATAAACCTCAAAAGGCCCGCGCAGATAGAAAAAATCCCGAAAGGGAACCATCCCGTGCAAGACTGCATTGATTCCGGGAAGATAAAGCCCGACCTCGATGATATTGATCTTCCCATAAAGGAAAAAAGGCTGAAAGGTGATCAAAACGACAAAAGCAGATAATATGATGGCGTCGCGAAGATTCGGTTTTTGATGAGCCCCACAAAGAATTCTCAAAGAACTCCCTCCTGTTTTATTTTATAAACGTAAGATGCCGGTGTCGTCGTCTCTAGAAAATAATCTGCGCTTATGATATTTACAATATCATCATACTTTCTTTTATTAGCTTCGTGCCCAAAATAAACGGTCTCCCATCGCGGCGGAAGTTTCTTAGGAAAAATAATATATTGAGGTTTCGTCTTTTTAAATTCAGAAAGAAATTTTTCATGCCATCTGTCATTAAACCAGGAAAAGGTTGCCATAGGAAACCTGCCCAGAAAAGGTCTGTCAACCAGAAAACTATACGCCCCTAATTCTGGATACATAAAAACGATGTCCTCTTTCTTTGTCCGTTGTTCAATCAGCCTCGTTATGGCCTCGAGTTCTTCAGCTTGTTCAACAGGCACGATCATACCCCTGCCCCGTTCAATATTTAAAGGACGTGTCGGGGTCTCTGACAATGGCTTGAGAGGTGCTATATCCTTACCGAGAAGAAAATTTCGTACGACTTTAAAAAAGGTAAACCTTTTATTATACCTGTCTATCGAATAGCCTAGTGACGAGCCGAATAACCCAAAAAGGAGAAATAAAATACCATAAAGCGCCAGATAATTCTTAAGCGCTTCTCTGCGAGCCGGAAAATAATTTTTAACAGTCTTCAGGATTGCATTCTTTTTATCTCTTAAAAAAAGATAAACCTCTTCCAGAATATCAAAAAACAAAATCTTCTCCGGCTGCAGGGCCATCTCAAACTGGGATCCCCAGAGAGCGTGAAAAGCCGAATTATACAACACTATTCCATAAACCCCAACGCACACAAGGCTCAAATCAATCTTTGCTAATTTTTCCTTTCTGATGCGATATAAAAAATAAAAGAATAAAACAATATAAAAATAGCATGGGGTTATATGCCGAAAATTTTTACTTGCAGGATTAACCATCACGGCGAGAACTTCAAAGAAGTTACTTGGAAACTCAAAAATCGAATGCGCATTAATAATATATCCCATCCGGGTAATGACCGTGTAAACCACTTCAATATAAGAAACAAGTGCTCCGGCTGCAATTAAATAAACGAGGTACGGCACAGCGACAAGCGATATCCCTGCCAAATAACCACCGGTGGCCTTAACCACCAAGCGTCGATCCTGAACCCTGAAGGTATAGGAAAATAGAAGTGCTGCAAAGATTCCCGCGACGGAACACACCCCGACCTCGATACTGGTAAAAATACCGAAAGCCGTCGCGATCCCGGCTAAAAACATCCAGATAAGCCGTTCGCGTTTAAAAAACCGCACGGCACAGAATAACGCCAGAAGCCCAAAGGCATATCGTATCCCCCCCCAATAGCTGTAAACAACCCGGGGGAATGTCCTAGCCGTAAAGACAAGAGCCATCAAGTAGAGAAGGTATCGTGTACGGTACAACTCCCTTGCGATAAGGACACCCACCACCATCGTAATGATGGTTCCCACATAAAAATAAAGGGACAAAACAGAAATCTGGACGCCCAGAAGCTTCATCATCCCTGCGGGCCTATAAATCTCAAAAGGCCCGCGCAGATGAAAGAAATCCCGAAAGGGAACCATCCCGTGTAAAACCGCGTTGATCCCGGGAAGATACAACCCAACCTCAAACTCGTTGACCCTGCCGTAAAGAAAAAAGGGCTGAAAAGTGATCAAGACAACGAAAGTGGATAATATAATCGCGTCACGAAGATTCGGTTTTTGATGAATCCTCGCACACATTTTGCTAAAACCCATCATTGCTCTTCTCGAATTTTTATTTTCTCTCATAGATGGCCACTGATTCAAAACTCTTGACCGGTTTATAATTATCCAGAATTAACTTGGTTACTTCTTTAAACTTCGGAATATTTTTAGGATGCCTGAAATAAATCGCTGCAGGGAAAGTGCGGTGTCTCACATGTGTCATAATGACATATTTCGGCTTGGCTTTTTTGAAGTCATTGACCAACTCACGGTAGCATGCTTCATCCATCCATGAAAATGTTCCAATGGGAAAACGTCCCACAAACGGCCGGTCAGCCCAAAAAGAAAAATTTCCGACTTCAGGATAACAAAAAATCGCTTCGTCCTGTTTTGTGTGCTCCTGCAGGAATTTAACAACACCCTCGATTTCCTCGGCCTGCCAGCGGGGAACCGTCATATTCTTGACACGATCCATATTTAATGTCCGCGTTTCCTGCCCGTGTAAAAGCGTTAATGCCTCCATGTTCTTACCGCTTAATTTATGGCGAACCACCTTAAACATGGTAAAGCGGCGATTATACCGTGTAACGGCATACCCAAACGATGAGCCGATCAGCCCCAAAACGAAAAAACGAAACAAATAAACCTTCCATAATCGTTTCAGCCGTTGGTGTCCCTGCAAATTTATTCCCCGAATGTTCGCCAGAACAGCTTCTTTCCTGCTTTG
>CBDUYP010000033.1:0-8727 GCA_965371485.1 uncultured bacterium | reverse complement strand
AGCGAGCGCACCGTTAAGATACGGGGCGATTCTTTCCAAGATGGTAAAACCGTTATTGCTGATCAAGATCAGCCCCGGAAACTTCTGGCGAATCGCAGCGACCAGGCGCACCATGGCGTCTTGGGCCCCATGGTACCGGCCGTCAAAATTCTCTTCGAGAAATTGAGCTGTATCTATCGTATCCATGAAGATGCCGTCAAATCCGTGGGCAACAATGTCAGGGATCATCTCGTTGAGAATCAGGTCGTGCCATGCCTGAGCCCTGACATCCACATAATAATTTTCCTCCCACTGAGAATTCGGGCCGACTATCAGGATTTTTCCTCTCAGCCTGTCCCAGTAACTGCGGTAACTCTCCGCCTCCCCCAAGCTGATATAGGCAATGAGAATCAATTTGTTTTTAAAATCCGTCAGTGGGGGATGATCATACGCATCGAAGATGCCCATATCAAATGGCTGCAAACGTGAAAGATCAAGAGAGACACGGG
This sequence comes from uncultured bacterium, assembly GCA_965371485.1. Classification (GTDB taxonomy): domain Bacteria; phylum Omnitrophota; class Gorgyraeia; order Zapsychrales; family JANLHA01; genus CBDUYP01. Next base: position 8,239 of record CBDUYP010000033.1, on the reverse strand, counting down.
AAGGATCGTAATCCAAGAGGATAAACCATTTCTTAACGCCATGCATGGCTTCTGTCAAATCATGGGAAACGGTTGGAACAGCAGAAAAGGACAAAAGACATAAAAGAAATATTCCTGGAAGAATATTTCTGATAAGCTTCGGTATTATTTTCCGAAGGACATACAATGATAATCTTTTATCCTTATCTGGTAATAAGCGTACTGATTTTTTTCAGGAGTTCATCGGCATTGTACGGTTTTGTTATGTACTCATCCGCGCCGGACTCCATGCCCCAAAACTGGTCGCTGTCGGTTCCTTTGGCTGTCAAAAGAATGACCGGGATGTCTTTGTACTGCGGATCATCCTTTAATGTCCGGCAGACCTGAAGTCCATTCGGGGGCGGCATCATGACATCGAGAATAATCAAGTCCGGGTGAACTTCTTTTGTCAGTTTCATGGCCTCCTCGCCGTCCTGTCCTGTCACCACGTCATATCCGTTTGCCTGCAAACGCGTTTCAACCATGGTCACGATATCCGGCTCATCATCCACAACCAAAATCTTTTTCGCACTCATACCTTTTCTCCTGTTTCTTTTTATATATTTTATATATGAGTATAAATTAAGCTCGCTTTATAATTCTGACAGCTCGCAACTAATTTATACCCGTATAGGAAACTTTCAGTTTCCTATACTATAAATATGTATTCTGATTTGAAAATAGTGCGGGGGAACCATTTTATGACTTCATGGGTATCAGGAGGGAATAGCTATGTCGATCAATAGGCCCATGGGGATGGACACTGACTTTTATTCGGATTAAAAACTATGGAATGAATTTTAAGAAAGGAGATGCTTATTTCTTTGATTTTAAAATCTTTCTTGCCAGGTCACTCATCAAATCAAATCCTTTTTCATGCCCGGGGAACGAATGGGCTTCCAGGGCATAAATTTCTTTGTAATCTTTGGAAAAAATGATGTCCACACCGGCGTAATTCAGTTCAAGATCCCTGGCGACTTTCTGTGCCAGCGATTTGACCTTTCTTAATTTTGTTTCAGGAATATATTGAGAAAATTTCCTTTTTTGTTCAATCTTGCCCCCTTGCGACCAATTGGTTACAAGAGAGACAGCCGGTGTCGACCGGACATAATAATAAGAAATCTTTCCATAAACACAATAGACTCTAAAGTCAGACCTCCGTCCTTTATGGATCGGCGGATCAATAGCCTCTTCAAAAATAAAGCCCTTTAGAATCATTGTTTTTAAAAACTTATTCCTATCCGCCTGTTTTGTGATTTCATGAAATCTCCAATGATAATCATAAGGGTGGCTGATGACCTTCCCTTTTTGGAATAGAAAATTCGTCGTGAGTAAATCATTGCTCAGGTAAGAAATCCCCTTTCCCATTGATCCGAATCTTGGCTTTATATAAAGAGATATCCCCCGGTCTAAAAGCCGCTGAATGCCTTTTAACGATTTCACATCATAACTTTTAGGGGTCGGGAGGGCATGTTTCCTGAAGAAATTCTTACATTCTTCTTTGTCTCTGTCCAGGATGGAAACTCTGGGAGGGTTAACATATTCGATTTTTTTATCATGATATTTTTTCGTGATAACTTTGTCTAATTTTTGAAAAAACCTTTCAAAGTCCCGGCCAAAATTTTTATCCCCATAAACTCTGGAGTCCTTCTTGTAAACCTCAATATTCTTATTCCAATATTGAAAAGGAAAAAATAATAAGATAATCAAACGAGAGCTTTTAATCTTGGGAAGATTATTGGCAAACACATCCCTGTAATTAATAATCTTGACCTCTGCATCCTGATGAACTCGTCCGTTGAGATGCCTGATAAAAGCGTTGCAAGATGGATCAACTGAACGCCTCTTAATGGTCTTTCTCTCGCCAATAACCAAGAGTGCTTTTCCCATCGCTTTTATCCTCTGCTTAAATCGAATTGCTTGACTCTGAGCGAAGTCGGAGGGTTGACTCTTTGTATGACTTTTGAAGACAACATCTCTTGAACGTCAAAAGAGCCGATTTGTTTTTTGGCAGAATGAAGGCGAAAACCAGTGGGATCGATAATAGCATCTTTAATCCCTTTGGGCAGTTTATCTAATGATGTGGAGGCAATCTTAAGTAAAACAGGAAAAACCTGGGCTGAATATCGTCTGGAGCTTGAAACGGAAACCAACCTCGGATAGCCGTAAATGCTTATACATCTTACTCCATCAACCGTATAAACGGGTTTATTATGCAGGGAAGGGCGGCAGCATTCAATCGGATTAGGAAAATCCACAGAAAGATCTAAAATGATGGCGCCTTTATTAAGAAGAGAAAGCATATCGCGCGTAATGAGATAGTCTCTTTTATTTCTTTTTTCTTTAGGCCATTGAATCCCATTAACAATGATGTCTTTGTTATGAAGGAACTCCTTGATATGCCGGTATTCCCCTTTGCGCAGTATCTTGACATTAGCGCCTAAACTAAAGGCAACCTTTAAGGCCCCGGAGGCAACATCCCCGTATCCCAAAACCAAGACATGGCAGTCAGAAGGACTTTTCTCAGCGAGGTGGAAGGCCATGATCATGCCCTGCTCCCCGGAGATCTCCGAGCACTGAATAAGACGTTCCCCTGCTCTGTTTCGAATCAACTCCATCGCAATCGCCTTAGCCTTTCTCGCTTTCAAGGCCTTAACGTAATGAAGATTCTGCTCAGCATGAAACATCGAAAATAACAGATTATTATTCAGAAGTTTAAATTCTTGCAGTAAGGGCGGCTTGAGCTTAACCACAATGGATTTATTGAAAACATCCCGTTTTGAGGCCGTCAGTACGGCACCGGCTTCTTTATATTCATCATCATGGATATGTATGCCTTTCCCCAGCCCTTTCTCAACAAAGACATTGTGACCGGCTTCTACCAATTTGCCGACTTCCTTAGGTACAAGGATGGCTCTGTGTTCGAAGTTTGTTGTCCCATTTTCTTTGGGGATTCCTATCTGCATCGTATTTTCTGCCCTGACTTACAGATCATTATTTCTATCATTCATTATTTATGCATAATATGTGGAATATTATATCGTAAAATTGATATAAGTAAATACATCATACCCCAAGCGGTTGAATCAGTATCCCAATTCCCGGAAGTAAAGTTCTAGACTTTAAAACAACAGTACATAAATTTTTGTTCCTTATTCCAGGGAGTTTGATGCACTTCATGGACGTGACGGATAAGTTCAAAAGAACCGCCAAGCTCATTTTTTAATTTATCCGGACTATATCGCTCGATATCAAGCCCGCTACATTGGGGCGGACCCTCCATAGCAAAAGTGGAAATGATTAAATGCCCACCGGGCCTTAAGGCTCTCCGGACACACTTTACATATTTCTTCCTGTCGCCGGTGTCCGTCAAGAAATGAAAGACGGCCCGGTCATGCCACAGGTCATATTGATCTGAAGGCTCAAATTCCGTAACATCGGCTTCAATCCAATGGACATTCTCCGCACGGGTCCCTAACCTCTCTTTAGCATAATCCATGGCCCCGGCCGAAATATCGAGAACAGTTAAATCCTTAAATCCTTTATCAAGAAGTTTATCAACGAGAACAGAAGCACCGCCGCCCACGTCTATGATTTTACCGGTAGGACCTATCCCTGAAGAAACGATGAGTTCCAAAGACATTGCCGGCTGCCTTTGATACCAACTCACGCCTTCAGGCGTTTTTTCCGTATATACTTTTTCCCAATGCGCTTTACGGTTAAAATGTGACACCATTATTTACACCATTATTTCAAACCGGCGTTTTGGAGAGGATGAAAATCGCCGATGATCATCTATCTTTACATCTCCCGCAAATATCCCCAGCTGTGAAGTTTGTCGCTGTCTTCATACCAACGGTTACCGATATCCGTTCTGTAATGCATGTTCGGGATCATGATATTATTGATCCGGCTGTACGCCTGATTCTGGGCCTGCCGTAAAGTCTGTCCCGACCCCACGACAACAAGGACAAGTCCGGTATTCCCGGCAACGACCCACTGGTCGTTCATCTTTTTCACATCAATAATGTGGACCCCTTCTGTATTCGGCTTCTTAAATAAAATAGCTGCCTCTTTCGAATAAGTTTCAAATGTCTTGGGGTCATCATAAGGATACGGCGGGACAACGATCCTGACTCCGACCTGAAAACCCTTCCTGGCCTTAAATTCTTTAAGCTCACCCGTGGCCAGTTGATAGAAGAATTCTCCTATCGGCATCAGGATTCCGGTCTGCTGGATATTGATCGTGGGATAACCGAAACGGGATGTGAATTCCAAAGGATGAATTCCGTTGGCATTGACAATACAATTAATGTCAATGTAACCGACATACCCTTCTTCCTTGAGCTTCGGCTCCATTTTCTTTAACGTCGCATTAAAAATTTTATTGGGGCCGCTCCAGTACATGGAGGTTCCCATCTCACCGGTCGAAGGTCCGATGTTTCCGGGAAAGAATTTTTTATGTTCAAAGTTGATATTAATCGGATAAACGAATTGACTGCCGTTAAAAAATCCCCCTACGGCAATCTCGACACCTGACATCCTGCGCTGCAGCTGAAAAGATTTAATCTTTTTAGACCACACCTTTTTGTAGGCATCAAGAACCTGGATAACATCTTTACCATCTTCCTCCTCCCCGACAAAAAGAAGACGTTTTATATTTTGTGCCTCGCCGTTAGGCTTAATGACATACCGGCTTGGAGATGTTTGAACATATTCAATAGCCTCATCAAAGGAACTGAATTCCCTGTACGGAACAATCGGAACCCCTGCTTTTTTTAACTCCTCCTGGCCAAAGGTGCGGTCATCCTCCAGTTTGTCCGTATAGTCGGTCCCCCCGACAACAAGCTTCCCCCGCTGACGCAGCTTTTGGGCCTTCTTGCCCATGCCGTTGACATCATCAAATACGATAATGTCAGCCCATTCGACCTCTTTCTCCCAATCATCCGTTTTAGGAACAAACCCGTCGGCAATATCCCTGATTTTCTTGTCATGAATATAATATTTAACATCATGGCCCTCTTTAACCACGTGCCAGGCAATGTCATTGATCAAGGCGTCCAACGAGACAAAAAGAAATTTCTTTTTATCCATTTTTAATCCCTGTTTTTTTTATTCTCATCACAATATCCCTACTTTTTTGAATCTTCGCTCCCTTTCCGCTAAAAGAATACAACAAAACCCGCCTTTTGGCAATAGTAGCGCCGTCCTATTTGGGCCTCAATATCTTATTTCATTCCGCATAGAATATAAAAAAACAGCCGAGGAAATGCCACAAGCTCCAAAAATCATACACATCACCATGATTTGATACCGGACAGCCAAAAGAGGTGATACCCCGGCTAAAATCTGTCCTGTCATCATGCCGGGGATCGCTACTAACCCGACGGCAAAAAAGGAATTAATAATCGGCAAGAGAGCCGTTTGATAAGCAACATTCCGTGCCTGAAGATACGTCTTCCCCTGACTCATTTCAGAATGCAGTCTTTCTGCACACAAACTGACACTATTCATTGCGTTAGCAAAAATCATCCCTGCAAGCGGAATGAGATAACGCGGCATATACCAGGGTTTGATTTTCACGACCCCGAAAATAACGATGATCAATACGGGGATACTTCCCAAAACAAGTGCTAATAAGGTTTTCAAATATAATTTTCCTCTCAACCTTTTTATAGGGCGAAGGGCAATCCAACCGGCGATTAATAACATAAGAGGCACACAACCGGCGACAAGAACATTACTTTGATTAAAAATTACAATGAGGGCATATCCAACGAGAATCAATTGTAACACCATCCGGCCCGTCGCATAAAAGAGCGTATTCATCCCCAATGACCATCTCTTGTATATGATCATCACAAGGATAACAGGCACAAAAATCAACAAAAGATCGGGAACAGCAATATGATAGGCGGCCTGATTCATGACTTTATTATTATACCTTGAAAGACAGCCCCGCCGGAGATTCCGACAGGGCTGTTTGATTTAATTCCGCAGTAGGGGTGCACGGCCGTGCGCCCCTACAAATACCTTTTAAACATTCGCAGTAGCTTTTGAAGCAATGTAGCAAATTAAATCAACAACTTTATTACTGTAACCCCACTCATTATCATACCACGACACCACTTTTACGAAGTTGTCATTGAGGGAAATGCCGGCTCCGGCATCGAAGATGGATGTCCGGGAATCTCCTAAAAAATCATTGGAGACAACCTGGTCTTCGGTGTAGCCTAATATCCCTTTGAGACTTCCTTCAGAGGCCTTTTTCATCGCGGCCTTGATCGCGTCATAGGTCGCCGGCTTTTGCAAACGGCAGGTTAAATCCACCACCGAGACGTTCGGTGTCGGGACACGAAAAGCCATGCCGGTTAATTTTCCGTTTAACTCCGGAATAACCTTGCCCACGGCCTTAGCCGCCCCTGTTGACGACGGGATGATGTTCTGTGCCGCACCGCGGCCGCCCCGCCAATCCTTCATTGAAGGACTATCAACAGTCTTTTGTGTCGCGGTTGTCGCGTGGACTGTTGTCATCAATCCTTCCACAATCCCCCAGTTGTCGTTGAGAACCTTGACAATAGGAGCCAGACAATTGGTTGTGCACGAGGCATTGGAAAGAAAATCCATCTCCGGAGAATACGATTCTTCATTAACCCCCATAACAAACATCGGCGTATCATCTTTAGACGGCGCTGACATAATGACCTTCTTGGCGCCGGCCTGAATATGGCCCTGGGCTTTTTCCTTGGTCAGAAAAAGACCTGTGGATTCCACAACATAATCAGCACCCACATCACTCCATTTCAGATTCGCGGGATCTCTCTCCGATGTAATGCGGATCTTTTGACCGTTCACGACCAGGTTCGCTCCTTCGACAGATACATCTCCCTTGAAGCGTCCGTGCGTCGAATCATATTGCAACATATACGCAAGATATTGCGCATCGACCAGATCATTGATACCAACGACCTCGACACATTCATTCTCCATAGCAGCCCGAAAAACCAATCGCCCGATCCTGCCAAACCCGTTAATCCCGATTTTTGCTTTCATCTTCTTTACCCCTTTCTTAATGATGTTACTTTTTCTTATTACGAAAAGATTTCGTCCTTTGATCAAACTGAAATTCACGATCCAGTGAACTCCATTTATGCCGCATCAATACCTGCATGAGTGCCTCAGCATACATCTGATTACCTCTCGCTGTGTAATGATTAGTACGATTTAAGATATCCTTCCTCATGACACCGTGATGTTTCCACTGCCTCTCCAGCAAAGCCCCGGAAGACACATAAACGACATTGTCCGAGTATCGTTGAAGCAACAATTGAATTCTTTTCGGAAGATCGGAAAATTGTTGTGAACAAAAAAATAACAGTGTTGAATTGTTCCTTTTGACAATCGACAACCAATTTTCCAAAATCTTCAAAGTCAACTTTTCATCATCATACTGAAAAGGTTTCATTCGCTTTGGCAATATTTTTTTAAGAACAGCCTGTTTGACCAAGAGCCCTGTATTAAAAAACGAAAATGCTTTATTGGCCCACACCCCTTTTTTTTCAGAAAGTCCCAAGGGATTGTAAATAAATTTCTCACGAAATCCGGAGCTAAACAAATCAAACGGGGTCATTGTCCTTGAGTAAACAATCCCGTCCTTTAACCAAAAAAACGCGCGATAAACATCTGAATTCCGCAAACTTCTGCCTTGAATAATCAAATCAGAAGCAATCGTATCACGATTACCGATAGAGATGTAATTCGAGAAAACAATATCGGGGTGAAATTTGACACCATCTGTCAAATATCTCAAATAACTTTGTCCCAACCCATATCCGCCTATCCCAAAATTCAGCACCTCAAGGCTATTGATACTCCGCTCCAGAAAACCCGCCCATGTATGCTGAGTTAACTCCCCGTCACAAAAAACAAAGGAATCTCCGAAAGCCGCCATCCGCAATTTATCGTTTGACGGAATGAAAGAATATTCTTTGTCATTACGCAATCCCTGGCTATTGGTCGCCTTGTAATGGTACATGTATTTGTCATTCGCTAATGAATACCCTAATCTTTTATCAATACGATAAATAGCGTATCGCTGAGAGGCCGGGGGATGCATAATCTCACTAAGACGCATCCTCATCAAATTATCTAAGAACGATTGATTCCCAATAAGGTAAAAATTTCCACCACTAGTGAGAATCATAAAAACCAAATATCCATA
>CBDUYP010000032.1:0-8732 GCA_965371485.1 uncultured bacterium | reverse complement strand
TTCCAGGATGGAGCCAAGGAATACAAACAGAGGTTTATGAGCGACAGGACGTGTGGGGAACGTGAAAACGAATGATAGGATGATCACCAGATGGCACAAGAGGGAAAACAGATAACTCCACGAGGAGGTCATAAAACGGCTTTTTCCCATGGGTGGAGATATCAGCATTATTTGTTGCGATTGGTGGCAATATTAATCCGCTCTATGCCGAGTTGCCGGCAGAGATCCCAGACATCGACGATCCTCCCCATGGAGGCCCGGCGATCTGCTTTAATAAGGATGGGCCGTCCTTTCGTGGCGGGTTTGCCCAATTCCTGTTTTAATTCCTTCACGGTGACAACGGCGTTGTTGAGATAAATAACATTTTCATTCGTAATCAAGATGATGAAGTTTTCCTCTTTAATGACATCACTTGTAACGGCCTTGGGTAATTTGACATGGATTCCCGACTGAAAGGTAAATGATGAGGAGAGCATAAAGAAAATAAGCAACTGAAAAATGACGTCAATCAGCGGGGCTATATTGAGTTGATCCAGCCCGTGTTCTATTTTCAGATGACGTTTAAATTTCATGATGAGAATTTTTGGCTGTCTTTGATTCTGTCAGATGACACAGGAAATTCAGCAATTCCGTCGCGGCCCGCTCCATTTCCAGGACAAAATGATTTGTGCGGCTGGTTAAATAATTGTAGGCCACAAAGGTCGGGATAGCCACCAAGAGTCCGGCGACGGTGGTGAGCAGGGCTTCCCATATCCCTCCGGCCAGATCGCCCGGAGTCACAGGGCTCAAGCTTGTCGCGCGCACCTGGATACTATGAAAGCTCCCTGCCATTCCGGTCACGGTTCCCAGGAGGCCCAGAAGAGGTGTAATATGGGCAATCGTGGCCAGGGCGGTAAATCTGCGTTCCAGTTTGGGGATTTCGAATAAACTCGTATCTTCCATTCCCTCTTTGATGGCCTCTCGTGAGTCGCCGAATTTAAGAACACCTGTCTTCAATATTTTGGCAACAGGAGACGGGCTTGAATCACATAAATCGACGGCCTCCTTGATCTCATTATTTTTCAACAACTCAAATACTTCTGTTTTGAGTTTGTAGGTATCCGTGCGGATGCGGAAAAAATAAATAGATTTTTCAAGGACAATGCCGAAAGCAATAACGGAACAAATAATAATGGGGACCATAATCGGTCCTCCGGCGAAAATCAGTTCTCCTGCATTAACTTCCCAAATTCCCATATTTTTATCCTCCCATTTGTGTTGCGCAGTTGAATCAATATGTTGTTTCCCCTGCGTTTTCTTTTATCCAATCGAGTCTTTCTTCTGCGTATTTTGACTCTTCCATTTGATAATCTATGATCTTGCCGTAAGTTATTTTGGCCTGCTGCCATTTTTCATTGTCTTCAAAGATACGCGCGGTCCTTAAATAAGCCTTTATGATCCACGCTTTTTCGCGGGTGTAAAGATATGGAATTTTCAAATACGCTTCAACCGCAGTCTCCGTTTCGTTTAAGACTTCGTGGGTGTCGGCAATGTAAAATTGGATCTCGGCGGATGACAGTTCACTCAAGGCCTCCTCGGCATTGAGGGCTTCTTCATAAGCCGCGAGGGCCTGTTTGTATTCTTTATTTTTTTCGTGAACTCCGGCAATTTTAACATAGGCGTTACGCTTGAAATCAGGGGCACTCAACGCAATGTTCAGATAGGTTTCAATCGCGGTTTCCGGGGACAGGTCTTTCGAAAAGAGGTCGGCAATGGCTAACTTGGCTTTTGCATAAATGGCCTCCCCGACCGAATTGTCTATGAGTTTATAATAATTGAGGGCGGTGTCAAGCTTTCCCTGGAATTGATAGGCCTGGCCCAGTTCGTAGCGCACGACATTAACTTTATCACTTCCGGGAAAATCCTTGAGAAGCTGTTTGTAGTAGAAAACAGCCTGATCCATTTCAGCCTTCTCAAAATAATGATCACCCAGCCACAACAAAGATGTCTGGGTTGCTTCTGTTTCTGGATACTTGGCAAGGATTGTTTTGAATGCCTTTATCGCCTCTTTTTCCCGCCCGAGATGGTAAAAACATTTCGCAATACTTAATTCTGATATCCACACCATGGGTTTTTGGGCGGGATAATTCTTAATAATTTTTTGGAAGACAGGGATGGCCCCGGCATAATTTTCCAGGTTAAAATCAGACAGGGCGCAAATGTAATGAGCCTCAGACGCAAAGGTGCTGGATGCCGGTAACTCTTTAAGATAATCTTTAGCGTAATTTATCGCCTGGCGCCAGTCTTCCTTCGTAAAGTAAGCGACCCCTAAGTAATATTTGACATCATTGAGATACTTGCTTTGGGGGAAATTCGCCTGCAGACTTTGGAAGGACAGTGTCGCCGCCTCGATTTTATTTGATTTTAGAAGAGCGATGCCCTGACGGAATTGCACATAATCCGTGTAAATACTGTCGGGATAGTCTTTCAGGATTCGGTCATAAACCGCGATGGCTTTTTCTAATGCGTTGTTGTCCTGGTAGGCGTCCCCGATTTGTGTTAAGGCGCTGACCTTGACGATTTTACTTTGAGTCCGATGCATAATTTTTTCAAAGTTCTTTATTGCCAGGTCGATGTTGCCGGTTTTAAGATACGTCCAGGCCAAACCGTAGGTGGCTTTTTCCAGAATCATCTGCCGCCCGGGTTCTCCTGAATATTGGTCAATGATCCATTGATATTCCTTAATAGCCTCTGCGTAATCTTTGCGCGTGTAATCCACATTCGCCTTGCCCAGATGCGCTTCGGCAATGCGGGGGCTGTTGGGAAACCGTTCAATGAGTTCCCTATACGTTTCGGCGGCCTTTTTTTTCTCCCCCATTTTGGAATAAAGACTGGCCTGTCCTAAATAAATATCGTCGGAAAGAATGTCTTCATCCCGGGAGAGCTCCCTGGCTTCGTCGAAACATTTTTGCGATAATTCATATTTGTCAAGCTTGAGATAGCTCCAGCCCATGCTGACCTTGGCCATAAAGGTGAGTTTCTTATCGTAAGCGATGTCAGCTGCCTTGGCATAATAGGTCACGGCCGTCAGAAAATCTTCCAAAGAATAGTAGCTTTCTGCAATGTAAAAATAGGCCTCAGCGCGCCGTGTGGATTGAGGATAAGCGAGAATGTAATTTTTGAAATATTGGCTGGCGACGGTGTAGGCGCTGGTGTTGTACTCGCATTCTCCGAGTTTGAATACCGCGTCCTCACTCAATGAATGTGTGGGAAATTTTTTGATCAGTTTTAAAAACAGGTCCTTCGCCCTGGTGTAATCATCTTGTTCAAAACGCGTCCATGCCAATGAATAATAAGCCTGGGGGACATAAACAGACGCGGGATACACCTCAATGAGCTGACGGTAATATTTTTCCGCCTGCTTGTAATCCGAGCCCTTAAAGTAAGTTTCTCCGAGCCAAAAGAGGGTGGCGTCTTTAAATTCCGAGAACGGCAGAAGATCCTGGAAGATATCGTAGGCCTTCAAGTACTGGCTTTTAAAGAAATAACACTGTCCTAATAACAGCCGGGCCTGCACGCGCTTTTCTGTTTCAGAATATTTCCGGAGGAATTGGTCAATGTAGCGGATGGCCACATCATAAAAACCGTCTTCAAAGGCCTTTTGGGCCACTAAAAACAGTTCTTTTTCATCTTCATCGTGGCCAGGGCCTGCCCACGTCAAAGGTGATGATGCGCTGTACAAAGCCAAGCAAACGAAGAGGACACGCGAAATGCGCAACAAATAATTCACGGCAACATTATACCAAGATTAAGGGACATTGCAACAGGGAGACAATGATCAGAGCACTTTTTTGAGATATTTGGCTGTGTGGGAGGTTTTGTGGCGGATGAGTTCTTCCGGGGGGCCGGCAAAGATGAGTTCGCCTCCCTTATCCCCGCCCTGTGGGCCGAGGTCGATGATGTAGTCGGCATTTTTGATGACGTCGAGATTATGCTCGATGACCAGAACGGTGTTGCCACGGTCGACGAGCCGCTGCAGAACGCAGAGGAGTTTGTCAACGTCGGCAAAATGCAGTCCTGTGGTGGGTTCGTCAAGGATGTAAAGGGTTTTGCCGGTGGCGTATTTGCACAATTCACTGGCGAGTTTTACCCGTTGGGCTTCGCCGCCGGATAACGTGGTGGCCGGCTGTCCCAATTTGATATATCCCAGGCCGACATCCGAGAGTGTTTGCAGGATATTTTTGATGCGCGGGATATTTTCAAACAGTCTCAAGGCCTCGCTAACAGAAAGGTTCAAGACGTCGGAAATATTCTTTTCTTTGTAATAGACATCCAGTGTCTGCTCGGTAAAACGATTTCCCTGACACACCTCGCATTCCACATAAACATCCGGTAGAAAATGCATCTCGATTTTTTTAATGCCGTCTCCGCTGCAGGCTTCACAGCGGCCGCCTTTTACGTTAAAACTGAACCGCCCCGGTTTGTAGCCCCGCATCTTGGACTGCGTCAATTGGCTGAACAGATTGCGGACATGGCTAAAAACACCTGTGTAGGTCACAGGATTAGACCGGGGTGTTCTTCCGATCGGAGACTGATCCACGACAATGACTTTGTCGACGCGCTCGATGCCGCTGATTTTTTTATGTTTTCCGGGTTTGATATTTAGACGGGAAAGTTTTTGCGCTAACGCCGTGTAAAGGATGTCGTCGACCAGCGTGGATTTCCCGGAACCGGATACTCCTGTCACGCACACAAAGGTTCCCAGAGGAATCGTTACATCGATATTTTTAAGATTATGCTGTGTGGCGCCGTAGATTTTGAGTTGATTGATTTTATCTGCCTTGCGCCTTTTTTCAGGGACAGCAATTTTGAGTTCTCTACGCAAATATTGGCCGGTCAAAGACTTTTTGGATTTCAATAATCCTGAGATATCGCCGGCATAGATAATCTCTCCGCCGTGCTCGCCGGCACCTGGCCCCAAGTCAATGATGTGATCGGCATTGCGGATGGTTGCCTCGTCGTGTTCGACCACGATCAGGGTATTACCCAAATCGCGCAATGCGTGTAAGGTGCTAAGCAGCCGTTCATTGTCTTTTTGATGAAGACCGATGCTGGGTTCATCCAGGATATAAATGACCCCCACCAGTCCGGAGCCGACCTGGGTGGCGAGACGGATCCGTTCGGCTTCTCCGCCGGAAAGTGTGGCGCTTTTGCGCTCAAGCGTGAGATATTCTAACCCGACATTGATACAAAAGTCCAGGCGGCGCAGGATTTCCTTTAATATCTGCTCACTGATGACTTTTTTGTCCCTGGAAAGTTTTAAATGAGAAAAGAATTGTTTGGCCTCCTGAAGCGACAGGGCCGTGACCTGGGCGATATTTTGATCGGCAATCCTGATAGCCAAAGACTCTTTTTTAAGCCGGAGTCCTTTGCACTGCGGGCAAGGGAGAACAGACATGTACCGGGATAATTCACTTTTAAGCCAGTCGCTGTCTGTTTTTTTAAAGAGCCGTTCCATATATCCCAGCACACCTTCAAACGGTTTTCCCCATACTTCGTCGTCGGATCCATGGAAAATGATATCTTTGAATTTTTCGCCGAGCTGTTTAAAAGGGATATGCGCCTCGACAGCATAGATCTCCCCCATTTCCCGCAACACGGCACGATAATACATCATATAATTATGACGGCCTTTTTTCCACGGGGCAATGGCCTGTACCCAGGGTTTTCCCGCATCCGGAATAAGCCGCTGGGGATCGATTTCCATGCGGGTTCCCAGGCCGTTGCACTCCGGGCAGGCCCCGTAAGGGGAATTAAAAGAAAAGATACGCGGTTCAATCTCCAATAGATTAATCCCGCAATGCACGCAGGCATATTTTTCGCTAAAAGTTTTTTCAGGCAGTTTCCCTCTGTAATCAATGAGGATAATACCGTTACCGACGCGCAGGGCTGTTTCAATAGAATCGGTAAGTCGTTTCCTGATGCTTGACTTTATTGTCAATCGATCAACCACAACCTCGATATGATGGATTTTATATTTGTCTAATTTGAAGGTGTCGTTGACATCCCGGATGACCCCGTCGACACGCAAACGTACAAATCCGGCCTTGGCCACCTGACTTTGAACCTGCCGGTATTCTCCTTTGCGTCCGCGGATCAGGGGTGCCAGGACATTAATCTTTGTCCTCTCCTCGGTCCGCATAATGTGTTGTACGATTTCCTGGGCGGTTTGCCGTTCAATCGGTCTGGCGCACCGGTAACAAAAAGGCGTACCTATCCGCGCGAATAATAAGCGCAGATAATCATAGATCTCTGTCTGTGTGGCGACTGTGGAGCGGGGATTACGGCTCGTGGTTTTTTGTTCAATAGAGATCGTCGGGGAGAGGCCTTCGATATACTCGACATCCGGTTTCTGAAGCTGCTCGAGAAATTGACGGGCATAGGCAGAGAGACTTTCGACGTAACGTCTTTGTCCTTCCGCGTAAATGGTGTCAAAAGCTAAAGACGATTTTCCCGAGCCGCTTAAACCTGTTATGACGGTAAATTTATTACGGGGGATCTTGAGGTGGATATTCTTTAGATTATGCTCTTTGGCTCCCCGAATGACAATATTATTTGTTTTCATTGTGAAGTAAAATAGCCCCACCGAGGCAGGGCTATTTTAGATGTATTCCCCGCATAGCGGAGCAGGCAATTATTTTCTTTTCGTTGCCTTTTTTCGTGTTGCCTTCTTTCGCGTTGCCTTTCGTGTCGCCTTCTTTTTTGTCCTTTTTTTGGCTGCTTTTCTTGTGACTTTTTTGGTGGTCTTTCTTTTCTTAGCGGCTTTGCGTGTTGCTTTTTTCTTGCTTTTTCTTGCACCGCCGCGGACCATCTTGGCACAGCTGATATCACCTTTTTTGTCAATGAAATAGAGATATCCTGATTTCTTTTTAATGCCGACTTTCGCGACTTTTTTGGGCTTGCCGCCTTTTCTGTTTCCGCGTGCCATCTTGGCGCAGGAAACGTCACCCTTTTTGTCAACGAAGTAAAGAAATCCTTTTTCCTTTTTGACTCCGACTTTGGCTACTTTCTGTGTCATGTTGTCACCTCCCTCCGGCTTGCCCCGCTTTTGGCGGGGTTGAGTTATGTTCCGATTCTTGTCCCTTGACAAAAATCTTTTAATGTTTGAATCCCGGACAAGACTGCGAGATAACTGGTTTGAGGATTATCCGGACACACCTCATTCTCCGTACGGCTCATGATGCGGCCGAAGTCCCCGACAACCTCGATCTCGTGGGAATTGGTTTTATATTTTGGGGATGTCATAATGCGGACAGTCATTTTTGACTTTGCCTGACTGGCAAGGGCAAGGGTCGCGGCGATATTGATGTTTTGCGGGAATAATTTAACAGCGGTCGCGACATCGCCTTCAAAGATAACCGTCTCTTCCGTTATACAGGACAGGTCAATTCCTCTTTCCCTGATATAAGGGATATCGACGAATCCTGAAGCGGGTTTTCGCGTCGTAAGGGTGATGCTTGCAATTTGTCCCAGGCTGGCAGATTTGATGGCATCGATTCCGGCAATGGCTCCTGATGGAATTAAAAGAGCGCATCTGTTTTTTGCGGCGAGGGAAAAAAGGCTTTTCGCGTTAAGGAGTTTTCCGACGCTCATAGCGAGGACATCCTTTCTGGCTTCAATGGCCTGTCGGATAAGATGTGCGGTATTTTTTGCATTAACAGCCTCCACCATTAGATCACAGCTATCCAAGAGTGCGTCCAATGAAACTTTTTCAAGTCGGGGTGTTGAAAATTCCTTCGCCAACATTCTTGCTTTTTTTACGTCACAGTCGCACAAGGCCGATAACCGGGCGAAATCCTTTAATTCCTTTGAAATGCTTTTGGCAATGCGGGAGCCGATGGCACCACATCCCAGGATGCCGATTCTTATTTTTTTCCTCATGCTGTGCATCGCACGATAATGTTATCAATGAGTCTTGTCTGTCCGAATTTAACCGCTACTGCGATGAGAACCCGGCTCTTAAAAGTTTTAAGCGGTTTTAACGTATCGGCATCAACACAGGCAATGTACTCTATTTTTCCGGAACTTCCTTTTTGTATGCCTGTCCGGATAAGTTTTGTGATCAGGGTTGTTCTACGTATCCCCTGTGAAATTTTCTTTCTGGCCGCGCATAGTGATTGATAAATAACCGCGACTTGACGCCTCTGGTGCCGTGATAAATGTGTGTTGCGGGAACTTATCGCAAGGCCATCCGATTCTCTTTTTGTCGGCAGGATTTTAAGGACGGCCGGAAAATTCAAATCCCGGATCATCTGCTTGATGACAACGCACTGCTGGGCATCCTTCTGTCCGAGATAAAGCGTGTCCGCAGAGACGATGTTTAATAATTTTCCGACGACCGTCGTGACTCCCCGGAAATGTCCGGGACGCGATTTCCCGCACAAGCTGTTTGTTATGTTTTTCACGTCGATGTATGTCAAATAGCGGTCAGGATAAATGTCTTTTACCGACGGATAAAATATTATATCAACATTTTCTCTTTTTGCCAATAAAACATCTTTTTTTTTATTCCGAGGGTAAACTCTGTAATCTTCGCCGGGGCCGAATTGTGCCGGATTGACAAAGATGCTCAGGACGGTCAGGCCGTTTTCTTTCCTGCATTTTCGTATGAGCGAAAGATGCCCTTGGTGCAGGGCTCCCATCGTCGGGACAAGGCCTATTCTTTTGTTGCGGGATTTGGCTTTGTTGATGAG
>CBDUYP010000031.1:0-8753 GCA_965371485.1 uncultured bacterium | reverse complement strand
GAAACCGGCAAAGAGGGCAAAACGGTTTTCTACGAGGTTGTTTGACGGGGCATTTTTTTAAGATACATTAGTGCTACTCGTAGCACTATTTCATTTTTTTAATCTCATATTTTGCTACTCGTAGCAAAATATGAAAAGAAACGGCTCATCAACAGCCACGAATCTTTCCTCCGTCTCTTTTGACAAACACCGGACAGCGTGTTAAAATATTGTTTTTCCCATCACGAGAAATCAGGAATCCGCATGAAAAGAAATTTCTTAATTGGCCTTTGTCTTTTGTGCTTCCTTGCAGGATGTTCGGGAAAGACGCGGGGAACAGATACGGTTGTCATCTGGCACTGGATGACGGACCGCAACACAAGTTTTGAAATCTTAGCGGAACAATATCAGCAGGAAACAGGCATCAAGGTCAACTTTGAACTCTACGCCCCTTCGGATGTTTATTCCCAAAAGATCATCGCGGCCGCGCAGGCCCGTATCCTTCCGGACATATTCGGGATCCTTGACAAGAAATCCATTATTGCCGAATTTATCAAGAGCGGGTTTGTCGCGGACTTGACAGAAAATTTTAAAGCCGATGATGCCGCCTGGGAGAAAAGTATGTTTTCCCGGGCCCTCGCTGTTAACCGCTTTGATGAAGAAAACCCTTACGGCATCAAGCCGGGAATCTACGGAGTCCCTATTGACGTCACAAATATCCAGATGCTTTACAACAAGACTTTGTTAAAAAAGGCCGGGATCGAGCGTCCGCCTGAAACCTTCAGCGAATTTCTTGAGGCTGCCGCAGCCTTAAACCGGGTCGGGATTTCTGTTTTGGTTTCAGGATGGGGAGAGCTTTGGATGGCGGATTGTTTTGCCTCCAACTACGCGTTTAACATCATGGGAGAAGAAAAGATCATGGCCACGTTCCGCGGCGAGGTTCCTTACACAGACCCGGATTGGATTCGTGTCCTCGGTGTTTTCCAAATGCTGCGGGAAAACAATGCCCTGGCAGAAGGCATTGTGACCAAGGCGAACAAATATGCCGAGCAGGATTTTGCCCTGGGACGCGCCGCGTTTGCCTTTAACGGTTCGTGGTGTGTCAATGTTTACCACAAAATGAACCCGGATTTAGAGTACGGGGTCATGCTGCCGCCGTCTCTCAGTGACGCATTTCCGCTGAAGATATGGGGTGGCGCCGGATCTTCGTTCATGGTGAATGAACGTTCTGCCAATAAAGAAAAGGCGGTCCGTTTCTTGAAATGGTTAACAGCCAAAGAGCAGCAGGCCTTTCTTTCCCAAGAAACAAGAAATTTACCGGCTAACCGGGAGGCCTTGAAATCCATTCCGAAAGTCTTGTCGGAATTCGCCTCTGCCATGGATCACACAACACACCCCACTTCCTGGGCGCTTAACGAGGATTCTTTGGTCATCGAGAAATTTGACAAAGGGATTCAGTCCATCATTATTGGGGAGAAGACACCCCATGACGTTGCCGCCGAGGTGCAGAAGGTTAAGGAACGTCAGTTAGAAAAGCAAAGACGACGCCGGAATCGATGAATTCAATAACAAAATTTTTTTCTCTATCCCGCCTTTTCTCGATTTTTTCCAAAGAAGGCGGGATAGCCGTTTTCAAAGATAAATCAGAGAATTTTTTATTTATTCTTCCCGCCGTTGTCATCTTTTGCGTTTTTTACATTTACCCTTTTTTTGATATTTTTAAACTTTCCCTGCATGAGTGGAACGGCATCAGCCTGACTCAGATTCCCATCGGGATAGAAAACTTTAAAGAATTGATGTGGGATGGGGGCTGGTGGAATTCCATGGGCAATGCCGGCTACATCACATTGATTGCCCTGACGTTTCAAAATATCCTGGCCTTCAGCCTGGCTTTGGCCTGTGACAGGGAAATCCGGATGAAGAGATTTTACCGCGTGGTCTTTTTCATCCCGCCGGTTCTCTCCGAGGTTGTTGTCGGGCTGATTTGGTCGTGGATTTTGTATGCCGGCAGGCAGGACGGTCAGCATATTGGATTGCTGAATCATTCTCTCGACGCGATGGGATTGCATCACATGGTTAACAACTGGCTGTCGAACCCCAAAACAGTCCTGACCTGTATCGCGATCGTGCACAGTTGGAAAGGATTCGGCTGGGGCTTTATTATGTTTCTCGCCGGTCTGCAGACGATTGACCGTCAGCTTTATGAGGCGGCACGCGTTGACGGTGCCGGGGCGCTGAGTACTTTTAAGAACGTGACTCTTCCGATGATGATTCCGGTTATTGTGGTGGTTGTTATTTTGACGATTTTGGGTTCCATGCAGGCCTTTGTGCTTATTCTTGCCATGGTGGAACAGGGACTCGTTGATTACACCGATGTCCCTGTGACCAAGATTTTGGCGGCCATGACAGGGCAGAAACGTTTTGGATATGCCTGTGCCATGGGCGTGAATTTCGGGGTAATTTTAATCATGGTTTCCATTGCCCTGAAAAAAATATCGGATCGGATGAAACAAGCGTAGGGGCGAATAATCATTCGCCCCTACAGTAGGGGCGAACCCCCTATCGGGGACAGGCGGCCGTTCGCCCGTAAAAATAAATCATGAATCAATACATCGCCAAACGCGTCGCGAAATCCATTTCCACGCATACCTTTTTGTTGATGGTGACGGTTGTCTGCCTGTTTCCGCTTCTTTGGATGTTCCGTTGTTCTCTCATGAACCAGCAAACGGTTTTTACGGATAAATCCCTGATCCCGTCGCAACTGCATTTCAATAATTTTTATCATGCCTGGGTCGAGGGGGAATTCGGGGTGTATTTCCTCAACAGCCTTTTTTACACGGGTTGTGTGGTTTTTGGGATTGTTGTTATTTCTTCTCTCGCGGCCTTTGCCTTTTCCCGTTTGAAATTTCCCGGGAAAAACTTTTTCTTCTACATGTTTGTGGCTGCCATGATGATTCCGTTGCCGGGAAGTTTTGTTCCGCTGACGGTTTTGATGACAAAACTGGGCCTGGTCAATACGCGCGTCGGATACATCTTCTGCATGATCAATGTCGGGTTGTCTTTAAGCATTTTGCTTTTAAAGACATTCTTTGACAAAATGTCTCCTGATCTGGAAGACGCGGCCCGCATCGACGGGTGTTCCAAGCTGGGCATCTGGCGTCACGTGGGCCTGCCTTTGGCCAGGCCGGCGATCGCGGTCATTGTTATTTTTAATTCTCTTAATGTTTGGAATGAATACATCCTCGCGACACTTTTACTGAACGACAAGTCCCTGATGCCGCTGCAGAGAGGTTTGATGGTATTCCAGGGGTCGCACAGTGTTGATTATCCGCTTTTGATGGCCGGGTTAACGATCGCGGTCGTGCCCATCATCATCATTTATCTTATTATGCAAAAACATATCATTAAAGGTCTTTCGTCCGGGGCGGTGGTGGGATGATGGTTCGACGCGCCCCAGCCGGGCTTGCTCACCATATTCTCGTCATCCTATTGTTTATTCCTTCTTTTGTATCCGCGCAGGGAATAACTTCATCCAAGGAATTTGTGCGTATGGCTTGGGAGGCCTCGAGTCAGGGGAACCTTAAGAAAATTGAGGAATTGACTGAGGAATGTCTCAAGTTTTATGAAGAGGAAGCCAAAAGACAGCAGGCGGGTTTGAGCGGCTTTCCTCCCCGGTCGAAGAAAGAAGAGTATCAGGTTTTAAATGATGTGGCCACGATTCTTTTTATCAGGGCTGAGGCCATGATGAATTACGGTAAGACAGACAGGGCGATACAGCTTTTTGAAGACATCATTAAGGAATACACATGGGCGCAGGCCTGGGATCCGCGCGGATGGTTTTGGTCGGTGGTTGAGAAAAGTCAAAACAGCATTGATGTCATGAACGGAATCGTTGAAGACAGAGAGCCGGAAGAAGCCGCTGTTGTGCTTAAGACATTACCGCAATTGCACACCAAGGGAACGCACAATGTTATTGATTACCGGAAATACGGTCATTTTACCGGAATAGGAACAAAAGATTACAGTTACCATATGGATGATCCCAAGGCGCTGTCAGATGCCGCGGGAGAAGGCATTTATCCCAATACAGGGGCGGTTTTAAAAAATCCGGGACTTAAAAAGCTTAAAAAGGAAGGTCGCCTCGAGGGAAGTCATTGGGATTTTGTGCACAAGGATGATCTGGAAGCGGCATTTTTCAAATGGGCAACAGGACGCGAGCCGTTGGGGATTAAGCTTTTTTACACCGCAATGATCTTTGAGAAGGCCAAGATGTATTATGAGGCGATTAAAACGTATCATGCCATTGTCGTGCATTTTCCAAAGACCGTGGGATGGACATACTGGCAGACACCGTGGTACCCGGGACAGGCAGCTGTTTCCAAGATCAAGCACCTGATCCGTTCCCATCCTGAATTGAATCTTAAGGCCGAGTGGATGAAGATCGAGGTGCAGAACGGTTTTGATAATGATATCAGCAATGATGTCGTGGTCACATATCCGGGGGTGATCAGTGAGAAGACATTTTGGGACCGGATGAAAGAGAAACTTCCCCTTGAGTTGTTTCCTGTCCGATTAGGAAAGGTGAAAAAAAAGGTCGGCCAGGGCAAGGTGCAGCTTGTTCAATATGAAAACAGCCACTGGCAGATGCTGGTCGACGGAAAACCGTTTTTTATCAAGGGCATGACCTATGCCCCGACCAAGATAGGGCAAAGCCCTGACAAGGGCACGCTTGTCAGCTGGATGTACGAGGATACAAACAAGAACGGCCGTGCCGACGGTCCTTTTGATTCCTGGGTGGACGCGAACCATAATAATAAACAAGACCCTGATGAGCCGGTCGTCGGTGATTTTCAGCTCATGAAAGAGATGGGGGTTAATACTATCCGGGAGTATCATCAACCCTTTAAACCGAATAAAGAATTATTAAGAGAGATGCACGAGAAATACGGGTTTCGTGTTATCCTCGGGGATTTTTTGGGGAAATACACATTGGGGTCAGGGGCCACATGGTTTGAAGGCACGGATTATGAAAACCCCCTGCATCGAAGAAATATGATGGATTCTGTCAGGCGCATGGTGATGGAGTTTAAGGATGAGCCGTACATCTTGTTGTGGTTATTGGGAAATGAGAATAATTATGGTGTCGCCTCCAATGCCGACAAGAAACCGGAAGCCTATTTTAAATTTGCCAATGATGTGGCCAAGATGATCAAATCCATTGACCCGGACCATCCGGTGGCGCTTTGCAACGGGGACACGCTTTATCTTGATAAATTCACGCAGTACGCGCCTGATATCGATATCTTTTCGGCTAATGTGTACCGGGGAGATTATGGATTCGGATCTTTTTGGGAACAGGTTGCTGACGCGGCAGGCAAGCCGGCCTTTATTACGGAATACGGCTGTCCGATGTATGCCAGGCATTTAACCGAACAGGAAGGCCAGGAGGCGCAGGCCGATTATCATAAAGGAAATTGGTTGGATATTGAAGCCAACAGGGCCGGACACGACACAGGGGCCGGCAATGCCATAGGCGGGGTTGCTTTTGAATGGACAGATGAATGGTGGAAAAATTATGAGCCTTTTTATCATGATAAAAAGTCCGAGGCCATCGGCCCGTTTCCCGGCGGCTATTATTATGAAGAATGGTTCGGGATCACCGGGCAGGGCAACGGCGAACACAGCCCGTTTTTAAGGCAGTTGCGAAAAACCTATTACGCATATCAGGAAATGTGGCACAAATAGGACATTTTTGCTTTGCCCGGGCACAAATGTGGCAGCATTGATTTTTGTATGCAAAATATGTTATACTTTTAGATATCAGGCTAAGATTCAAAAGAACTCAACAGAATTAAAGAAGGAGGAAGGTAAAATGGCGCGAAGGATGTTCATGGTTATTTCACTTTTGATTGCGGGCGTGGCTGCTTGCGGTTATCCGGCAATGGCAGAGGCCTACAATTACGGAGATTATCGTTCTGCCACATTAATCACAAAGGCATGGAAAGCATTAGAGGCAAATGATACCAAGGCTGTTTTGGCCTACACCAACAAGTGTATTGAACTTTATGGTGCTGAAGCCAGGAAAATGCAGGCCGGGTTGAGTGATTATGTTAAAGGGACGAATGATGAAATTTTTGCCTATTGGGCACTGAACGATGTGGCAACCGGTTTATTTATTCAAGGGGAGGTCTACAAAAAAACCGGGATGACCGAAGAGGCCCAGGCAGCTTATCAGAAATTAATTGACGAGTACAGTTTCGGTCAGTGCTGGGATGCCGGCGGGTGGTTCTGGAAACCGGCTGCGGCTGCCGGGGAAAAACTGGCTATGATAGAATCAGGTTCGAATCTGGATTTCGGAGATTATTCTTCTTCGGCGCTTACGACCAACGCCTGGAACGCGTTAGCCGGCAAAGATCTCGACGCGGTGCTGGTTTACACGAACAAGTGCCTGGAATTGTATGAAGTAAAGGCCCGCGAAATGCAGGATTCATTAACAGAGTACCCGTGGGAATCGAAAGAAACAGTTTTCTCTTATTGGGCCCTCAACGATGTCGGCACCTGTCTTTTTATTAAGGGAGACGCCCTTAAGAATGCGGGAGATGTCGAAGAGGCCAAAAGGGTATTCCGGAAACTGGTGGATGAATATTATTATGCTCAATGCTGGGACCCCAACGGTTGGTTTTGGAAACCCTCTGAAGCGGCACAGCAAAAATTAGATGAATTGACTCAAGGGGGGTAAGCGCTGAGGTATGCGATACGTTATTTCTTTAATCTTATTGACTTTTCTCGTCGGTTGCAATGGCTCTGCTCCGCAGAGCACAGGCGGCCCGGATCCTGTTAAAGCGGCAGAGGCCGCTGCCGCGGAAGAATTTAAGCCCTTTGTGGTTTATAAAGATAAAGGAACGCGCGCCAATCATTTTGTTCCTTCGGGCTTTATGCCCAACGGCAAATGTTTGTCTTTAGATGATATGTGGCGGGAGGGTTGTCAGGAAGGTACGACCTGCATGAAGATTATTTATGATGTTGCCTGTTCCAGGGAAGATCAGAAATGGGGAGGAATCTACTGGCTGAACCCGGCTAACAACTGGGGACAACGCAAAGGGGGTTTTAATTTAGAAGGAGCCAAAAAGTTGATCTTCTGGGCTAAAGGCGACGTCGGTGGGGAGCGCATTGAAGAGTTTACCTTGGGCGGGATTACAGGAGATTATCCTGATACGGATTCGGCCTTCATCGGTCCGGTTATTTTAACAGATGAATGGCGGGAATACACGATGGATTTGCGCGGTAAAGATCTCTCTTATATCAGCGGCGGATTTGCCTGGACGACCAATGTCGAGGTTAACCGCGATACCTGCACTTTTTATTTAGACAATATTCGGTATGAATAAACCTTTTATGTTTTTTCCTTGTATCGAAATCCATCCCTTGTTATATTAAGAAATAGTATATAAATAAGAATAGATCCTGGTATCTGAACTCAAGGAGAGAGTGTGTCAAAGGCGGGAAAATTAGCTATTGTTTCCCTTTTTTTACTGTTGGCAGCGGCCTGTGGCCTATCCATGTTGACCGTGATGGAAAAGGAAAAAGTCACAGAGACAAAAGCGGCTTTAGAAAAACAAGTGGAAGGATATCAAACCCGGGAAGAAAAACATGTTGTTCATAATAACAAATTAAAAGATAAGATCAAGGAGCTTGAAAGTGTAAAAACACGCCTCGAGGAACAGTTAGATGAGGTGGAGGAACAGTTAGACGAGATGGATGTGAGTGATTTCGATTCCGAGCGTGAGGAGTGGAAGAAACGCGTCGATGCCCTGATAGAGGAGCGCGACGATTTGTCAGCCAAGCTTCAGGAGAAACCGGGAAAAGAAATTGTTTATCAATATCTGGAAAGAGAGCCGGGACAGGAAGGTGTTCCGGCGGAAGCTCCCCCTGCCCTCGCCGGAAAAGTCGAGGAAGACGATTCTTACTGGGCGCAAGTTTTAAAAGTCAAGGCCTCTCTCGAGGTGGAACTGGAAGAATTTAAGACGAGCCTGTCAAAGAGTTCTCTTGATATTGCTGAATTGAAAAGAGAGAATACGGATCTGCAGTTGGCGTTGAATAAGATTGAAAACGAAAAGGAATTGATTGAGAGGGAAATCAAACACGGTGACGATCTGTCCGATATCCTTTCGCTTCAGTTGGCAAGGACTCAGAATGATAACAGGTTTCTCAATGACCGGATGGGGAGGATCGTCGGGGAGAATACGAATCTTCATCAACAGGTTAGGCAGTTGATATCCACCAAGATCGCCCTGGAGAAGAGCATCGTCCGTTTGCAGGGAGAGAAAAAAGATCTCACAAGAAGAGTTTTTGAAACAGAAAACGTCATCCAGAGCCGTATTGATGAAATTCGCCAGATCAGCGAGAGTCTTGAAAAGACTTTTGAACCTGTCGTCGCCCCCCAAGCCGGTTCCGGCGAAATTGAATTATCTCCTATTATTGTCAGTGCCCGGATGCCCGAGGTGGATTTTATACCGGATTTTATTCATGGGCCGCTTGTCGGGGTCGGGGTCAGCGGGAATATCGTCAGCGTCAATGAGGCCAACAATTTTGTTATCGTTGATATCGGTGAAAAATCCGGTATTCAACTGGGGGACACTTTAAATGTTTACCGCGATTCCGAATATGTCGCCGGCCTGGAAGTCATCCAGATCCGTAAAGACATTGCGGCAGCCGATATCAAAAAGAAAATTGTCGGGATACAAGTCGGGGATGCCGTAAAATAGGATCGGCCT
>CBDUYP010000030.1:0-8979 GCA_965371485.1 uncultured bacterium | reverse complement strand
CAATCAGAGGGATGGTGTATTCCAGATTGCCGACAAGCATCCTCTCTCCTCCGATGGGATCATTTGTCGCCGAGTCCAATGGACCTACCTGGCGTTCGTCATATCCCCGTATGGTCTTCGCCCCACCGGCATAAAATCTTTCAAAGATAGGAACCTTCGCGGAATCTCCGAAAGGATCCACGATACCGGCCCGGACGCGAAATTCCAGGACAGAGTCCCATCCAAACGGCATGTAATAACCCGCCCGTGTCCCGAAACGGACAAAATCTTTGTTCCCGCCTAAAATCCCTCCGGCCATGTCTGTTGTCCCGCTTAAATACAAACCCTTTGTCGGGCTGAAAATACTGTTACGCGTATCCCGATTCAAGGTAAAGCTCAGACTGCTAAGAGTATTGTCCCCTTCTTCAGCCAGCAAATCAACGGAAACATTATCATCAAAATTATCAATTCTAATCTGTTCCCGCCGGTAAGTCACCCCGCCGGAGACAAACTCTGAAAATTGCCTCCCTAAGCGCAGATTCCCCCCCGCTCTTTTTTCATCATAAGCAAAACCGACATCCCTCTCGCGCTGCCTCTCTGTGACATAAGCGTCAAACCCTCCGGAAACCGGATAATCAAATATCCATGGCTCCGTAAAACTGAGACGCGTATTGCTGCGGGTTGACCCGGCCTCTGCCCGCAAGGAGAGATTTTGTCCTCCGCCGGTAAAGGTCGGCCAATTGGTAAAATCAAAATTCTTTTGCTGTACTTCGATAAATCCGACGACTTGATCCACCGTACTGTAACCGCCCCCGAAACTGAACGTTCCGGTCTTGGTTTCTTTGACATGGACAACCAAATCCTTCTGGTCAGGGAGGCCCGCATCTTCAATGTCATAACCGATCTCTTCAAAATATCCCAAATTACGCAGCCGTTCTTTACTTCTTCTGAGCTTCTTCCCGTCAAATTGATCACCGGGAAACAACCGCAATTCACGGCGGATAACAACATCCCGTGTGCGGTCATTTCCCTGTATCTTGATCTTGTGAATGTAAGCCAAATTTCCCTCGGTAACATCCAACCGGACCGCAACCTTTCCGGTATCCGGATTCAACGATGTGGATTCCCTGACATTGGCAAAGATGTACCCTTGATCAAAATATAAAGCGCGTATATTTGACAGATCAACGGTCAATCTGTCCCGGCTGAAAATGCCTCCGGCATTGACCTCTTTCATAACGTAGACAATGTCTTCATCAGAAAACACTTTATTTCCGGATACGGTAATCTTGTCCACATAATACTGCTGCCCCTCATGAATGGATATCTCCACGACAACATGACTATCGGTGACACGGTCATACCGGTAACTCGCCACAGCGTCGATAAATCCTTCTTTTTCATAAAAAGACCTGATACGGTCCATGTCCTCTTCAAGAATTTCTTCCGTCAAATAACCGGACGTAAAAAGAGAATCCGGGCGTGTCTTAATAACCCTCAGAATCCTTTTATCAAAAAAATTATCATTCCCTTCTAACATAATTCTTTTAATCTTAATACGATCACCTTCTCTGATAACAAAATGCAGGCTTGACTTATTCGCCAAGGCATCCGTATCCGTTTCAACATTAACAGAAGCAAGCGTTAACCCCTTTTTGGCATAAAGCTCCTTAATGGTCCGGGTATCATCATTCAGGGTCTTGCGATCAAGGAATTTCCCCTTTTTTGACTTTATCTTTTTCAATAAAACTTTCGGCTTGTAGTACTGCAGGCGGGAGAAGGTTATTTTTTCAATAATGGACTTTTCGACAACATGAAAGATAACCTTAAAACCATCCTCATATTTTTCCCGGTCCACGCCGACATCGGAAAAATAGCCGGTGTTGTAAAGCCGCTTTAAATCATCGCTCAAAACAACCTGGAGATATTCCTGCCCGACCCGTGTCTTGATTTTAGAGAGGATCACGGCCGCCCCGATGGTCCTGTTTCCTTTAATGTCAATGGCCTTGACAATTTTCCTCCCTTGCGCGGAATCCTCAGCCGTCACACTTGTTCCGGGCCCGGAACCTGTTACAGGAGAACTTTGCCCCAATAAAACAGGAAGAGATCCACTAAGGTTAGCGATAAAAATACTGATTAATATTAGAAAACGAAAACGCATGACCTGATTATAGGGTTAAACAAATGTCCTGTCAACCCTTCGACTCCTAATCTATCGTTCATCCGCGCAAATCAATCGACACGCGCAAGAGTTTCAAAGCGCATATACTCTTTAATGAACATGAGGTTAATCTTCCCGACAGGGCCGTTTCTTTGTTTGGCAATATTCACCTCGGCAATGTTCCTGTTCTCTTCCGTCGGATTATAATATTCTTCCCGGACCAAAAGGACAACAAGATCGGCATCCTGTTCAATAGCTCCTGACTCACGCAAATCCGAGAGCTGCGGCTTATGGTCCTGACGGCTTTCGACGGCACGTGACAACTGACTCAGCGCGATGACCGGGATGGAAAGTTCCCGTGCCAGGGCCTTCAGGGAACGGGATATCTCCGAAATCTCCTGCTGCCGGTTATCCATCTTTCCGCGGCTGTTGCCGCGCATCAATTGAAGATAATCCAGGACAATTAATTGAATATTATATTGCGATTTCAGCCGGCGCGCCTTGGCCCGTAATTCCAAAGCGGAAATCGCCGGAGTATCATCAATAAAAATGTCTGCAGACGAAAGTTTCCCTGCCGCCAAAGTTAATTTCGGCCAATCCGAAGGAGACAAGAATCCCGACCTGACCTTATGGGCATCAACCCTCGCCTGAGAACACAACATCCTCTGGACAAGCTGTTCTTTGGACATCTCTAAACTAAAAAAGGCCACCGACTTTTTCTTTTCAATCCCGACATATTCCACGATGGTAGTGGCCAAAGCGCTTTTTCCCATGGAAGGGCGTCCGGCCACAATAATGAGATCCGAAGGCTGTAACCCGGAGGTCATCTTATCAATTTCAATGAACCCTGTTTCTAAACCGGTAATATGTTCCTTACGCTGATAAAGTTTGTCGATTTTTTCAATACTGCTTTTAACCAATTCCTTGATATGAACCGACCCCTGTCTATGCTTTAAGTCCGACACCTCAAAAATCAGCTTCTCGGCCGTGTCAACGACTTCGCTAATATTGTCTTTGGTTTCATAACATTCGTTCACAATATGCGTAGCATTATGAATCAATCTGCGCAAAATCCCCCGCTCCTTGACAATATTGGCATAATACTCAACGTTGGCCGATGTCGGAACCATATCGATAATAAAAGACAAATACGGTATTCCTCCGACGGCCTCAAGGGTTCCATCCTTTTTGAGCTTATCCGACAGGGTAATCAGATCGACGTTTTTGCGGTCATTGTAGAGATCGAGAATAGCGGAATATATTTTGCGGTGGGTATTTTCATAGAACCATGATTCATCAAGAATCTCCAATGCGAAACCGATGGCTTCGGCATCAATGAGCATGGCCCCCAAAACAGATTTCTCGGCTTCAATATTCTGCGGAGGAACTTTTATTTCTTTGCCACCCATAATCTTATCTTGGCAGTCACTTCCGGATGAAGTTTAATACCGACTTCGAAGATGCCTAATTCTTCGATCGGCTTTTCAAGGACAATGGCCTTTTTATCTGTTGAAACCCCCTCGGTTTCAAGCGCCTTAACAATATCGGCCTCGCTCACAGAACCATAGAGTTTCTCGAGATCATTGACTTCGACCGTGAGGGTACAGGAAACCTTGGAAAGTTTCCGGGCCTGTTCTTCAGCGTCCTCTTTTGCCTTTGCGTACACGGCAGCCTGTCTGGCTTTCTGCTGCTCAATTCTTTTGAGATTCGCGGGGGTCGCCAAACAGGCCTTCTTCCCGGGAATTAAAAAATTGCGCGCGTAACCGTTTTTGACTTTGATAACGTCACCGATCTTCCCCAATTTCACAACTTCCTGACATAATATAACTTCCATGAGATACGAATCCTTTTTATCTTTTTTTAACCGCGCCGGAGGGCAGCAGTCCTAAATACCGCGCCCTCTTAACGGCAAGGGCCAATTCCCGTTGTTGCTTGCCCGTAATCCCGGTGATACGCCGGGCTAAAATTTTTCCCCTGTCACTTAAATATTTTTGCAAAAGGGTCACATTTTTATAGTTGATCTTGGCATCTTTGGGCATGATATATTTTGCTGATTTTTTCTTAACCCTTGATCGATCTTTTTTTCGGGCGATTTTCTTTTTTCTCTTAATCAATTTTTACCTCCTGCCGTTTAATAAAAAATATAACATCTTATGTCTCTACTCGTCCCAAGCAGCATCTTCAGGGAAAACCGTATCCCCGCCGCCAAATTGAGATTTTTCTTCCGTCACCGTATTCACCGCGGTTTGGTTCACCCTGGACGGAAAAGGCTCCGTCTGTTTATCAGATGAAAACTTTCCGAGAAACTGAACACGTTCCGCCCGAACATCAATCGTACTTCTTTTTTGACCGTCGGAGGTTTCCCAGGAGCGGGACTGTAAAACCCCCTCGACAAAAACAGGACTCCCCTTTTGTAAATATTGACAACAGGCTCCGGCCTGTTTATCCCAAACCGTGACCGTCAGAAAGCAGACATCTTCTTTCAATTCTCCGGTCTTATCCCGGAATCTTCTGTTGACCGCCAACCCTAAATTCGCGACAGCCACCTTCGCGGGGGTATAGCGCAACTCAGGGTCCCGTGTCAGATTCCCGATTAAGAAAACCTTGTTTAAATTTGCCATGTCACCCTCCCTAAACTGTACTGTTCAAAATAGGCTCGTCCTGCCGAAGGTCATTCAGCTTTGACAATCAAAGAACGTAAAATTCTTTCATTCATTTTCAACATCCCTCTCAGTTTGCTAAACCCCGAACGCTGACCTTCAAAATTAACGGTATAATAGGTCCCTTCCATGCGTTTTTTTATGAGAAAAGCAAATTTGTGCTTATCAAGCCAAACCTGACTGTTGATGACCTGTCCGTCACATTTACCGATAGCCTCCCCGGCCTCTTTAACAATCGACTCTTTTTCTTCCTGCGGGACAGCCGCGTCAACAACCATGACTAATTCATATTTATCCATTTTCTTTCCTTTTGTTGAATTGATTCATTGCCTCGCCGATATCTTGCGTTAACCACATCATACAACAATCGGATGCTTCTGCGATAAGGGCAGGAAGTTGTTTCTTTTCCTTTTTGTTAAATTCTTCAAGCACAAAATCAACGGCATCTTTCTTATTCTTCGCAGATCCGATCCCCATACGTAAACGGGGAAAATCCTGTGAACCGAGATGATAAATAACAGAACTTAATCCATTATGCCCGCTGTCACTCCCGCGGGCACGCAGCCGTAACCGACCAAAGTCCAGATTCATATCGTCGCAAACAACCAAAACGTCATCGAGCCCGATATTCTTTCCAGCAATAATTTGTTTGACCGGCACCCCGGAGTTATTCATGAAGGTGCCCGGAAAAAACAAACAACACTCTTGTTGAAATATCCGTCCCTGCGCAACCAATCCTTTACATTCCGGACTTAATGTTATCTTTAAATGATGTTGCTCGGCAATGTGTTTGATAATAAGAAAACCCGCATTGTGCCGCGTGTATTCATAATCCTTGCCGGGATTCCCCAAACCAACAATCAACCGTAACCCTGAAAAATCCTTGTTCCCTTCCACCACGTCCTTCTTTTTTTCTTCCTACTTCTCTTTCTTTTCTGTCTTTTTCTCTTCCTTGTTTCCTTCTTTGTTCTCTTCTTTCTTCTCTGTGCCTTCTTCAGGTTTCTTCTCGCCGCCTTCTTCTTCCTCCTCTTTAATCACCTCCGGCTCTGCTCCCTCCGGAAGTGGTTCGACAATTTCTTCTTTCCTCGGAGGAATAACGGATAAGACAAAGGCCTCAGGGTCATGTTTGGTTATGACCCCCACGGGCAAAACAATATCCTTAACATGGACACTGTCACCGATTTCCATTTCACTGACATTCACTTCAAAATGCGCTGGAATCCGGGTCGGCAGACATACAATATCCAATTCCCAAAGCATCTGATCCACGGATCCCCCATCGCGTTTAACCCCGACAGACTCTCCTTTAGTGACAATGGGAACCTTAACCTCTATCTGCTCTTTAAGCGATATCCGTTTAAAATCGACATGAAGAACCTGATCCGTCACCGGATTAAGTTGCTCTTCCTTGATAATAGCGGAATAATCCCTTAATTTCTTTTTCCCCTCCAACACATTCAGGTGAAAGACAAGACTTTCTCCCTGATGCAACCGCCGGATACGTTCATAGCTTCGCCGGTCCATCTTAACCGGGGTTTCTTTCCGTGAGCCGCCATAGACGATCGCCGGAACAAAATCCTCCCGACGGACGACTTTGATTTTCCGGCTTCCGATTTGATCGCGGATTTGAACATCCAATTTAATTTCTTTCATTTTTCATTATCCTTTCACGTCATCAAATAAACAACTGACAGATTCTTCGTTATGTATTCTGCGGATCGCATCCGCGAGTAACGGCGCTATCGAAACCACCTTTATTTTTGAATCTTGCTTGCTGTTTTCAAGCGGAATACTGTCGGTAATAACGACTTCTTTAATAATCCGGCATGCCCTGATCCTTTCCAAAGCCTTCCCGGAAAGGATGCCGTGACTGATGGCCGCATAAACGCCTGTAATGCCTTTTTTACCAAGAGCCTCGGCCGCTTCAACCAGTGAACCGGCTGTGGCAACGATATCATCTACTAATACGGCTGTCTTACCCTTAACCTCACCCAAAATATTCATAACTTCTGTTGTTTCCGGACCTGACCGGCGTTTATCCACAACGGCCAAGGTTGCGCCCATTTTTTTTGAATAGGCACGTGCCATCTTGATACTCCCGACATCCGGAGATACGACAACAAAATTCCCTTTGACATCATTTTTATCGGCAAAATAATCACACAAAGTATTGATCGCGTATAAATGGTCAACCGGGATATCAAAAAACCCCTGAATTTGGCTGGCATGCAAATCCATCGTTAAAATACGATCGACTCCCGCGGCAACAAGAAGATTGGCTATTAATTTAGCCGTAATGGGAACGCGCGGTTGATCTTTACGGTCCTGCCGGGCATAACCATAATAAGGCATGACAGCCGTAATCCGTTTTGCCGATGCTCTTCTTGCGGCATCAATCAGGATCAGAAGTTCCATCAAATTATCATTCGCGGGGGGACATGTCGGCTGGATGATAAAAACATCTTTTCCACGGATATTATCCTGAATTTGAACCTGGATCTCTCCTTCACTAAACCGTCCGACAAGAACATCCGTCAAAGAAACATTCAACTTTTCACATATGGCCTCGGCCACGTGAGGGTTTGCGTTGCCTGTGAATATAGCCATCTCATTCATAAAATGCTCCCCGTCTTCTCTCGCTAAAGGTTATCTTATTATTCTCGCCGGAACTCCGACGGCAACACTTTTCTCAGGGATCACTTTTCCCCTCGGAACCACACACCCCGCGCCTGTAACCGCTTTTTTTCCGATTTTAACAGGGGCAACCAAAACAGAATCTGATCCGATAAAAGCCCCGTCTAAAATACGCGTTATGTTTTTATCTTTTCCGTCAAAATTCGCCGTTACCACACCGGCGCCGATATTCACGCCGGATCCTACCTGAGCGTCTCCTAAAAACGAGAAATGTTTCATCAGGCTTCCTGCCCCTATTTGTGTGCGGGATATCTCTGTAAAGTTGCCTATTTCAACATGATTGGCAATCTTTGTTCCCGGTCTCAGATGCGCGAAAGGGCCGATGCGGCAGTTTGAACCGATACGGACATTATCTTCAATAACAACAAAAGGACGGATAGCCGTATCCCGGCCGATCTTAACATTATGATTAATATATGTTGTCTTGGGATCCGTGATCGTCACACCCTGCGACATAAAATCTTTTAGAATACGCTTTTGCATCATCGATGCGGCTGACGATAGATCCTCTTGTGTATTAATACCGAATCCTTCGTGAGAATCTTCCGTTTCTATCGTCTCGATCTTGCATCCCTTCTCTGTCAGGATTTCCACAATATCTGTTAAGTAAAACTCCTTTTTCCTTTTGTTGAGTTTAATGTCCGAGAGGGCTTCAAATAAAATCTTGCTCTTAAAACAGTAGACGCCGGCATTAATTTCAACAATATTTTTTTCATAATCCGTGGCATCGTTTTCTTCCCGGATGGCCACGGCCTTCCCATCCGTACCCCGGATAATGCGGCCGTATCCTTTGCTATCCCGGACAACCGCCGTTAAGAATGTACAGGCCGCGTCTGTTTTTTTATGCCTGTTAACCAGATTTCTGACGGTTTCTTTGCGCAAAAGGGGCGTATCGCCGCAGAGGATCAGAAGATTTCCACGATAATTTTTAAAAAATCCCTTCGTGCATTTAACGGCATCGGCGGTTCCGATAAGTTTTTTCTGTATCACAGTAACAGCATCTTTATCCAAAAACTTGCTGACCATCGCGTGCCGGTGTCCAAGAACAATATAAGTTTTCAAAGAACCGACGGCTTTGACAACATCAAGAACATACGCCATCAGGGGTTTCCCGCAGACCGTATGCAGCACTTTTGGGGTTGTGGATCTCATGCGAACCCCTTTCCCCGCCGCCAAAATAACCGTCCGTAAATCTTTCATGATATGCTATCTTTCGACACGCCGCTCTTCGGGCTCACTTAAGCTGCCCAGCCAGGACTCGAACCTGGAAAGCGAGATCCAAATTCTCGTGTGTTACCATTACACCACCGGGCACTTTATGCTCAAAGGGTCCTTACGACAAAAACCTGGCTGTATTGTTTTTTGAATATGGTTTTAACGTCTTCTGCTTCCTTTTTTGAGCCCGATAGACCGAAAACAGACG
This sequence comes from uncultured bacterium, assembly GCA_965371485.1. Lineage (GTDB taxonomy): Bacteria > Omnitrophota > Gorgyraeia > Zapsychrales > JANLHA01 > CBDUYP01. The sequence continues at coordinate 62 of CBDUYP010000030.1, read as the reverse complement.
GACCGCTCCCGGAGAACGTAACTCCTTTAAGATGACAGGCTTTGAGTCTTGATAGTACAGTT
>CBDUYP010000029.1:0-9139 GCA_965371485.1 uncultured bacterium | reverse complement strand
CCCGTCGGACGATGAAACAAGAACCGGTTTCTTGTATTTTTTTGTGTCCAACGCGAACAATCCGCCGAAGGCGCCTTTGCGCTTTAAAACAGCAGGATTCATCGTGCTGTTCATAAACCCTTTAATCCCTTTTATAAAAACATTCGCCTGGTCAATATCAACACCGCTGGTTTTGTAGGTTAAACTTTTCATATTTTCAAATAATAACTTGGATTTCTATGTTGATGCGCAATGGCTGAAATTACAATATGGTCATCATAGGGTTTATAAAAAATTACATAAGGAAACCGTTTCAAAACATATTTTCTTAGTTTAGTTCCAACCTTGCTCCACGCGTGGGGGAAAGAAATAATTAAATTGATAGCTTCGTCAACTTCTTCAATAAATTGATCACCAAAAATAATATTTTGATCATCATAATAAGACACAGCTTCTTGGTATTCTTTTTGAGCTAATAAAGAAAAATGGATTTTCATTTTTTACGTCTCTTTAAATTCTCTTTTACCGTTCCATAAGACACTGTTTTTAAATCTCCCCGCTCATACGCATTAATACGTGCTTCAGATTCTCTGATCCAGTTTTTCTCAATTCCGGGATCAGGCTTGTCCAGGCTGACCAACAATTTTTCTACAAGATGAATTTTATCAAGAGGCTTTAGGCTTAATGCTTTTTTTTCAAATTCTTTAGTGGTCATAATAATCCTCCTGTTTGTATAACGATGCGAAACTGTTCACTGGCGGCAATGGAGCGTATTTGAGTTTTGCCTTCTATTGCACCATGCCTGGAGGTATGTCGGAAATGCTGACACACCTCTTTTTCGTTCAGTTCGCCCTCTGTAAAGATATTGCCGACATGTTCGGTTATAGTTGTTCGCCCTTTTCCGAATAACTCCGCCATCTGCTCCTGAGTAAGCCAGACTGTTTCATCTTGCAAACGGGTTTGTATGCGGGTTTCATTGTCTGCCGTCTGATAGATTATTATTTCGGAATTTTGTTTCATCGCGTTACCCTTCCAAAATCGGCTTTAATCGTATCTGACACTATTTATTTAATAAATATTTTTTTAAATTTTATTTTTCTCATAACATTAAAACTATTCCGCTTTTTCAATATCCTCTAAAATCTTAATTATTTTCTCTGGAGGCAGAAATGTTAATAAAGCAATTATATTTCCTGTGAGAAATATAATCATATAGATTGCCATTAGAAAACCTTCCCATTTATAGATATTACGATCAATACGGGCAAATATGAAGATTGCAATAAGCCATATTATTAAAGTAATCAGAGTCGCAATTAGTCCAAGCAAACCAGCTTTTAAAAAGATGATAGCCGAGAATTTTACATATTTTTTTCTTGAAAGATTTCTAATTCTTGGGCGCAATTTCTTTCTTAAGTGTATAAATTCTCTAAATTTTTCTTTTAAACTTTTCTTCTCCATTGCCACTCCCTAATTCAGTTATTCGAAATTTTCGAATAACTGAATTTTCCTCTTTAGCCTAATTTTATAAATTTCTTTTAACGTAATTGATGCCGTTCTCAAATATCTTAGCACCGTGGCCCCGCCTCCCGTTTTTGTGTAATCTCGTCCAAAAGGGATGCTGTGTAAAAAGAAAATGACGCTCCGGATGCGGCATGAGGCCCAGAATACGGCCGGTTTTATCAGTGATCCCGGCAATGTCATCGACAGAGCCGTTGGGATTTCCGGGATACGCACTCGGACGACCATCCTTATCACAATAACGGAAAACAATTTGTCCGTTCTGCTGTAATCTCTTTAAGACATCATCATCCCGCGCAACGAACTTTCCTTGCGCATGGGCCACCGGAATATAAATAATATCATCCAATCCTTCTGTCCAGACAGACCGCCCGCTTAACCGTAAATGCGTCCAGCGATCCTCAAACTTTCCGGAATCATTAAAAGTGAGGGTAACCTTCTGTGATGAATCATGGGCATTGCTTTCCTCATCCGTCAACGGCCCGGGCAATATTCCACACCGGACTAAAACCTGAAATCCGTTACAAATGCTTAAAATCAATTTACCGTCGCCGATAAACTGACAAATATCCGCGCCCAAACGTTTCGTCAATTCATTGGCCAGAATACGTCCCGCGGCAATATCATCACCGTAAGTGAATCCCCCCGGAAGAACCATGATATGATAATCGCGCAATTGCGCCTCACCGTGAAAAAGCCGGTTGATGTGCACCAGGTCCACCGCGGCCCCGAAATCTTTAAAGGCAAAGGCCGTTTCCTCGTCACAGTTCGTCCCGGCCGTGCGAAGAACAATGACCTTAGGCGTTGTGGTATTTTTTACATTCACGGATCTTATTTCTTTTTCTTATTATTATAAAACTTCTTAATGACCTTGATCACTTGCTGTGGGGTGTCAACAATCTCAAAAATATTCAGATCCTCCGGGTCAATATTGTCCTCTTTGAGCGTTGCGTCTCTCAGCCAGTCGGCAAGGCCCTTCCAATAATCACTGCCGACAAGAATAACAGGAAACCGCTCCATGCGGCGCGTTTGAATGAGCGTAATACTTTCAAAAAACTCATCCAGCGTCCCAAATCCACCGGGAAAAATGACAAAGGCCTTGGCGTATTTGACAAACATCACCTTGCGGCAAAAAAAGTAGTGGAAATTAATCAGCGTTTTAATGTAACGGTTCGGCTTCTGTTCAAACGGCAGGTCAATGTTCAATCCTATGGAACTCCCTTGGGCCTTGGAGGCCCCTTTGTTGCCGGCCTCCATGATGCTGGGACCGCCTCCGGTAATGACGGCATACCCTGCTTTGGCCAGCAACTGCGAGGTTTCCACGGCCAGCTTGTACATCTTGTGCGTCCGTTTTGTGCGGGCGGACCCGAAAACACTGACAGCCGGACCGATTTCCGAAAGCTGATGAAACCCGTCGACAAATTCAGCCATAATGCGAAAAACGCGCCACGGGTCTTCCATCTTTGTTAATTCGTCTGAAAACTTCTTTCCTTTTTTTATCATCATAGTTTCTCCCTTTACCATTTTAACGGCCGTTGCCAGGCCTCTTTGAGATCGGCAATGCGTGCCTTGACGCACACCTTTTTATTCCATCCGTAAACAACAAATTCTTCGCATCCCTCAACGCGGCCGATACAGCCGGCAGGGATTCCTGCTGTCAGTTTCTCAAATTGTCTTTGATCTTCGGGGGCAACCTCAACGATAAAACGGGAATTGGTTTCCGAAAAGAGAAGAACATCATCGCGTTGCCCCTTGCCCTTATAAGGAACCTTGTCCAGAGATGCTGTCACACCAAACCCGCCGCTGAAAGCCATTTCAGCCAAGGCAACCCCGATCCCGCCTTCAGAACAATCATGCATGGATTTAATAAGGCCTTTCCTTGTGGCCTGTGAAAGCGCGGTGAAAATCTTTAGTCCCTTCTTTATATTCACCTTCGGAACATCTGTGCCCAAGGCACCCAAGGTGTCGTAATAGACACAACCTCCCATCTCGTCGTAAGTCTCGCCGACGACATAAATAAGATTGCCGCTTGCTTTCATATCCATGGACACACATTTTTGAACATCATCCACAATCCCGACCGCCGATATCAGCAGGGTTTCCGGGATAGCAATAGTCTTCTTTCCTTGTGTGTATTCATTGTAAAAACTGTCTTTGCCTGAGATAAACGGTGTGCCATACCCGACGGCAATTTTATAGCAAGCCTGCGCGGCCCGTACCAAAGCGCCTAAGCGGTCCGGCTTGTCCGGATTGCCCCAACAAAAATTATCCAAAAGTGCTATTTGCTTGAGGCTTCCGCCGACCGCAATAATCTGTCGAATGGCCTCATCAATACAGGAGGCTGCCATCCAGAAAGGATCAATCTTGCCAAACCGGACATTAATGCCGTTGGAAACGGCAATCCCTTTTGAGGCCCCGGGTTTTGGCGTAATAACAGCCGCATCCGACGGGCCGTCACAATTCACACCGACCAAAGGTTTGATAACACTGCCGCCCTGCACCTCATGATCATACTGGCGGATCACCCATTCCTTGGAACAGACATTGTAATGAGAGAGAACATCAAGAAGTTTCTTTGTAAGATTGGGTGAACATGCCCATTTCGGATTTTTATTTTTTGGTCTCACCCAGCGGGCGTTCTTGGTAATCTTCGGTGTCCCCTCGTGCAGAAACTTCATATCCAAATCACAAACCTGTGTCCCGTTAAAGAAAAGCTCCAGACGGCCGCTGTCCTGAAATTCCCCGATGACCGTGGCCTCAACGTCTTCCGCGGCAAAAACATTTAATAATTTCTTAACATGCTCTGCATCCGCCGAAAGAACCATCCGCTCCTGCGATTCTGAGATCCATATCTCGGTGTAAGACAATCCCTGATATTTAAGGGGAACCTTCTCAAGATCAACCCGGGCTCCGGTGTTCTGCCCCATCTCCCCGACAGCGCTGGAAAGCCCGCCGGCTCCGCAATCCGTAATCGCTGTATAAAGATTTTGATCCCGTGCCTGCAAAAGGGCATCTAAGACCTTCTTCTCCTGAATGGGATGACCGATTTGCACGGCACCCGAGGAAACAACCTGGGAATCATCAGTTAATTCGCCCGATGAAAATGTCGCGCCGTGAATACCGTCGCGTCCGGTCCGTCCCCCGACAAGAACGATCAAGTTGCCGCGGTGTACCTTCTTTTTTTCTTTGCCTTTGGGAATCAACCCGACATTGCCGCAGTAGACAAGCGGATTGCCGACAAAGTGTTCGTCAAAGACAATCGCCCCGTTCACCGTCGGGATACCCATCTTATTACCGTAATCACGTACCCCGCTGACCACGCCCTTCATGATCCGTTTGGGATGCATGACCCCGGCAGGAAGTTTTTGAAAAGATAAATGCGGCGGGGCAAAACAAAACACATCTGTGTTGCAAATCGGCTTGGCCCCCAGCCCTGTTCCCAAAATATCGCGGATAACCCCGCCGATACCCGTATTCGCGCCCCCGAAAGGCTCCAGGGCCGAGGGGTGATTGTGCGTTTCCACTTTAAAACAGATATGCGAATCTTTGTCAAATTTGATAACACCGGCATTATCATGAAAAACAGAAACACACCAGGGCTTAGCCAATTTTTCCGTGGCCCTGACGATCGTTGATTTTAAAAGATTGCGGATCAACGTTGTCTTTGTCTTCCCGTTTTCTGTATGCCGATAACGGATATTTCCCCTAAACGTCTTATGATAACAATGTTCACTCCACGTCTGAGCAATCGTCTCCAGTTCACAATCAGTCGGATTGCGTTTTAGGGTCTTAAAATGCCGCTGGATAACTTTCATCTCGTCAAGGTTGAGGAACAATTGTCCGTCACGGCTGATTTTAAGCAACTGTCTTGCACCCGCGCGGATAAGGTCAACAGAAAGGACATGAAACTTTTTATCCTTAACATCACAAGGAATGGATGGCACCTGTTGGGGCACATCCTCCGGCTTAACAACATGCTGGATAAGTTTGTTCGACAGGACCTTGTCGATAATGAAGGCTAAATCTTCCGGTGAGGGCTTTCCGCCCCCTTTCGGGGACAAGCCCCCTTTCGGGGACAGGCACACATGATATTTTCTGGACGTGCGCACGGATTGAACCTGCTCAATACCTAGGTCCCGGATTCCTTTGACAGTCGATTCCTCCACAGGGTCCATAACACCGGGATGATACGCAATCTCAATAACATGATCATTTCCCTCAGGAGGGGGAGCCGGCGGAGTTTGCCCGTTCAAGCACGTATAGTCCTGGGTAATTTTATCGACGAGAAGTTCTTCGCTTATTCTTTTGATCTGTTCCTGCGGAATGTCACCTGTGATGGTATAAACATGCGTCACACGAACCTGCTCTACACAATCCAATCCCAGGTCGAGGATATCCTTTTCGATACCCTGTCCCAGGGCATCAGGAACACCTTCCTTTTCCTTTATCTCAACGCGCCAGGTCATATTTTATAACTATGTGCGGGGTACAATCGTGGAATGGCTGTTTATTTTGCTTAAAATTTCCTGGTAGGCTTCCTTGACATTCCCTAAATCCCGTCGAAAGCGGTCCTTATCAAGCTTCCTTCCTGTCCCGATTTCCCATAAACGGCATGTATCCGGAGAAATCTCGTCAGCAAGGATAATTTTTCCGTTTAATCTCCCGAATTCCAATTTAAAATCAATGAGATCAACATTGAGAGACTTAAAAAATTCCTTCATAATATCATTGATCTTAAACGCATACTGTTTGATCACGTCCATCTCTTCGTCCGTAGCCAAATGAAGGGCGCGGATATGATATTCATTGATCAAAGGGTCATTCAGCTTATCTTCCTTATAACAAAACTCGAGCACCGGGCAGGCCAACGCGCTCCCTTCCTCCAGTGCGAGCATCCGGCACAAAGACCCGGCAGCCATATTACGCACAATCACCTCAATAGGAACGATCTCGACTTTCTTAACCAACACCTCCCGGTCATTAAGAACCTTTTCAAAATGGGTGGGAATTCCCTTCGATTCCAGAAGCTCAAACATCTTCGAGGAAATCTTATTATTGATAACACCTTTCTCCTCAATCGTCCCGCGCTTGGCAGCATTAAAGGCCGTGGCATCATCCTTGAAATACTGGATAACAAGATCCGGGGAATCTGTTTCGTAAATAATCTTGGCCTTGCCTTCGTAGATTTGCTTTTTCTTTTCCATAGGATCTCCCGTACGGGCGGGTTTTAAACCCGCCCCTACAATTATTTTAATCCGACTCTCTTATAAATCATATCCCGGTGCCTTGTGTAGTACTTAATATCAAAACAGGCATCAATTTCATTCGGCCTCAGATATTTTCTGACCTTACGGTCGCGATAAAGGACATCCTTAAAATCGGATGTCTCCTGCCAGACCTGCATGGCACAGCGCTGGATAATGGTGTAAGCCTGTTCGCGTGTCAGACCTTTTCTCATTAACTCCAGCAGAACCCGCTGAGAATAAATCAGCCCCTTGGTCTTGCTCATACTGGTGATCATATGCTTGGGGTAAACCAGCAATCCTTCCAGAAGTGGAATCAATTTGTGAAGCATATAGTTCAGGATAATGGCGCTGTCCGGTAAAATGATTCTCTCCACGGAGGAATGGCTGATATCCCTTTCGTGCCAGAGATTAATATTTTCAAAAGCGGCCTGGACATTCGACCGCAATAAACGCGATAACCCTGAAATCCTCTCGCAGGTAACAGGATTTCTTTTATGCGGCATGGCGGACGAACCGATCTGCCCTTTAAAGAACGGCTCCTCCACCTCGAGGACTTCGGTCTTCTGCAACAGGCGGATTTCCGTAGCAAATTTATTCAGGGAAGAACCGATCATGGCCAGGGTTGTCACAAATTGGCAGTGAACGTCTCTTTGAATAATTTGTGTCGCGATATTGGCAGGCTTTAAATTCAATTTTTCACAAACATATTCTTCCACAAAGGGATCAATATTGGCGAATGTCCCGACGGCCCCGGAAAGTTTTCCAAGCCGTATCGCCTCCCTCGCCTGTTCCAGACGCTCAAGATTACGTCTTGTTTCATCATACCATACCGCGAGCTTCAACCCGAACGTCGTCGGTTCGGCATGGACACCGTGTGTTCTGGCAATACAATTGGTGTCTTTATATTTTTTGGCCTTTGACTTAAGGACGGCCAAAAGTTTCTTAATATCCGCGAGCAGAATATCACTCGCCTCAACACATTGCACGGAAAGAGACGTATCTAACAAATCCGAAGAGGTGAGCCCCATATGAAGATACCGTGCCTCCGGCCCGATATATTGCCCGACATTATTGATAAAGGCAACAATGTCGTGCTTCGTCTTTTCTTCCAGTTTTTTGACTTCTTCTATGTCAAATTTGGCATTCTTTTTTATTTTTTCCATGGCCTTTTTGGGGATCGTCCCTAATTTGCACATGGCCTCACAGGTGAGCACTTCTATTTTCAGCATAATCGAAAATTTATGCTCATCCGTCCAGATATTTCCCATTTTTGATAATGTGTAGCGTTCAATCATGTTTTATGCTCCTTTAAATGAAATTTACCCCCCGCAAAGTCGGGGATACTTATTTTTATCATCACGAACGAAAGTAATATACCAAATTCTATTTTACAGGTCAAATGAAAATAAAAAAAACCCGCATTTCCGCGGGCACATATCTCGTAACTCATTACACATCAATATGTTATATCTTAGCCAAGTCCGTCCCTTATGGTCTGTTTTTCGGGTGAAAAAGTCATAAATGTTTAAAAATCAGCGGGTTATAAGCCTTCCACATCTTCCTGTGCGGCGACTTTTTCTTTGAAATATTGGACGGTTTCAAATAGGGTGTCTTCCATGATTTTGGGGATGACCTCCAACTGTTTGCGGCCGGTGGGCCCCTTATAAAAAATAATCAATTCTTTGATGTCTTCCTCTGTATAATACCGGGCATAGACAGGGATAAGGCGCTGAAGAACTTCATCCGCCTTCAACAATTCTTTAGCTTCTTCGCGTGTTTCCTCCGGCGCCCGGGATATTATCTGCATAAAGACTTGCCTGATATTATCCCGGCTGCCGTTGGTTTCTAACAATCTCAAAATAAGCTCTTTTTTCTTTTTTGATACTACCGAGCGATCCCCTGCCGTATTTTGCCTGCCCTTAGTATCGGCAAAAACAACGGACGACGCCAGTAATAAGCCAAAACCCATGACCAGAACCATTCTTATCGGTGTCATGACGAATCACATATTCTCGATGGCCTTCATCATGACAGGGACAATCTCCTGGGCCTCTTCTTTTGTTAAACGGCCCATTTTGGCAAAACGCCATTCCTCTGTCTGACTTTTGTTTTCACGCGAAATCTGCAGCTTCTTTGTACCCCCGTTATAAGAAAAAACCCCAACGGTAATCCGTGTCTCTTCAAACTCCTTGGCTTCCTTAAAAGATTCCACATCCAATGATTTGTCGTACGGCATTTGCTCCTCCTTATTAACCCCACCGAAGCGGAGTTTCCATTTATAATTACCCTTTCAACCGCGCTCCTATATCCAGCAAGGTTGTCACCAAAAACGACTTCAACCCCACAACGCCGAGAAACGCTATGATCGGCGAGATATCACCGCCCCTGGGAGG
>CBDUYP010000028.1:0-9252 GCA_965371485.1 uncultured bacterium | reverse complement strand
CCCGGTTCTTATCTTGACGGCGAGGGGAAAGATGGAGGATACCTTTGAAGTTATGGGCGCGGATGATTTTATCACCAAGCCCTTTGAGAGCCAGGAACTGGTGAACAAAGCGGAATATTTTTTAAACAGGATAAAGGAAGAAACCAGGCCGGGGGTCAGTCAAGAGGCTTTGGCCGGCGAAACGGATCAAGATGAGCCGGCAGGGAATACAGAAAAAGCGGCGCAAGCGTTAAAATCCTGGAATATCGATTTACTGACAGGGGTTGCTTTGATTGCTGTTATGCTGGTGATCGCGATATTTCTGCTTGCCAGAATATCAATGTCGATATAGTTCCCCCGGGGGAGAGAAGGCATATGGAAAAAGCGGATTTCGCGGAAATATCGCAGATGAAGGAATTGCAGAAAGAAATCGATTCGCTTAAAGGGCAATTTCAGGATAAGGAATGGGGAATTAAGAGGACCAATGAAGGGATTAAGCTTTTATATAAGGAACTTGAAAGGAAGACGAAAGAATTAGAAGAACTTGATCAGATGAAGTCTGAATTTGTTTCAACGGTTTCACATGAGCTGCGCACCCCCATAACGATTATTAAAGAAAGCCTTGCACAGGTTTTAGACGGACTTACCGGGGATGTCTCCGACGGGCAGAGAAAAATGTTGTCCATGGCTCTCAACAACATCGACCGGCTGGCCCGGATTATCAATGATCTTTTGGATATCTCCAAGTTGGAGGCCGGTAAAACTGTCTTAAACAGGGAGGCCTTTGACTTTGTACAATTGATCCGGGAGGTGAGCGACGGATTTGGGGCCTATATCCGGGGGAGAGAGATAGAGTTAAGAAATGAGTTCCCGCAAGAAAAAATAGAAATCACAGCCGACAAAGACAAGATGATTCAGGTGCTGACAAATTTAATCGGCAATGCCTCCAAATTTACAGAGAAAGGACATATTACCGTTGCCGCGGCTGTCCGGGGGGATTATGTCGAATGCGTTGTGACAGATACCGGTAAAGGGATCTCTCAAGATGATTTGCCTAAGGTTTTTAGTAAATTCCAGCAGTTCGGGCGGCAATACGGTCCCGGTGCCAAAGGGACAGGGCTTGGGCTTGCCATCAGTAAAGGCATTGTTGAGCTTCATCAAGGAACGATCCGGGTTGAAAGCAGGCTCGGCGTGGGGACAAAATTTATAGTTACCATTCCCCAAAAAATAAACAGGGGAAACGAGAGAACAAACGGAGGAGACGTTATGGCAAAGAAAATACTTGTTGTTGATGATGAACCCGACATTCGCAATTTGGTGAGATCCCGTCTGGAGGCGAGCTCTTTTGATGTGATCTCGGCTGTTGACGGGCAGGAAGGGATGGAAAAGGTTCAGGCAGAAAAACCGGACCTGATCATCGCGGACATCATGATGCCCCGGATGGACGGATTTACCTTTATCCTGGAATTAAAGAAAATGGAAGACGGAAAGGATATCCCAATCATCATCCTGTCGGTTAAGGAAAAGATGGAAGATTTGTTCAGGATGGAGGGGGTTAATGATTATGTCATTAAGCCTTTTGATGCCGACAAACTTATGGAGAAGGTGAATAAGTATTTGTAAATAAACCGAAGGGGCTTTTAAAAGGGGCACGGTCTTTTGAAAAAAAAGGGCACTGCCCCTTCTTTTTTGTTATAATTCTTTTCGTGAAACAAAAGAACACAACAAGTCCGTATATTGTCGTCAGGAATTCCCGTATTCACGGCAGAGGTGTCTTTGCGAAAAAGAATATCCCCGCGGGTGCGCGTGTCATTGAATATGTCGGGGAAAGGCTCACCAAGGCCCAGGCCTACAAAAGGGCGGACATCCCCCTGGACCGTCACAAAGAAGACGATAAGATTTATGGTGCGGTGTATATCTTTGAACTTAACAAAAGATATGATATCGACGGTGATGTTCCCTACAACACGGCGAGATATATTAATCACGCGTGTGACCCGAACTGTGAGACGGATATCATCCGGGGGCGTATATGGGTTATCGCTTTGAAGGATATCAAAAAGGGTGAAGAGATTTCGTATAATTACGGGTATGATTATGACGCTTATGAGGACCACCGTTGTGACTGCCGGACACCGCGGTGTGTCGGATATATCCTCGGTGAGGAACATTGGACGAAGTTGAGAAAAAAGTTGATAAGGCAGAAGAATTCAAAGAAAAAGCGCACCAAGCGCCATTGACAACACAATACCTTCCATGAAAACATTCCATTTCCCCGAGGTGAGGGTGGTGGAGGCCTCGGCCGGGTCAGGCAAAACATACGCCCTTGCGAAACGATACGTCCAGCTTCTTTTAAATCCCGCCTTGAATCACGATCATACTTCTATCCGCAATATTCTTGCCATCACGTTTACCAATAAAGCGGCCTTTGAAATGAAGGCGCGGATTTTAGATTTTTTAAAAAGAATCGCGTTACAATCTCTTCCCCCTGACATTGTTGAGGATATCCTGGCCCCCATCCGGTTGAATCCGGCGGATGCCGGCCACAGGGCCTTCTGTGTGATGGAGGAATTGATCCATCATTACAATTTTTTTCAAGTTCAGACGATCGACAGTTTTATTAACGCGCTGTTGTGCGGTTGCGCCTTTAAGACCGGTCTTTCGGCAAATTTCAAGATAAAACGCAATTATACCGAATATCTGGAATACAGCCTGGATCAAATGATTGACCGCGCCGGACAGGACAAGGAAACCCGGCGGATATTTGAAAAATTCCTGCATCAGTATTTATTTCTGGAAAACAAGCCGGGATGGTTTCCGAAGAAAGATATGCTGGCTCTCCTCGAGGCGTTGTACCGCCAGAGTAATATTTACGGGCTTGATTTTATACCAAGCACAAGCGGGGAAGATTTGATGTCCCAAAAACGGCGGATTTTAACGTCGGTGAGGCAGCTGCGCGACGCACTCCCGCCGGAGATTGATGCCAGATTTTTGAAGATTCTAAGCGCCTTTCTCGATAAGCATGAACATGTTTTTGATATTGACCGGGTTTCTGATTATTTTGCTCGAGAGTCGCTCCCTGCCGGGAAAGGCGTGCGTATTCCTTCAAAGACAGGCCGTCTTTGGGATAAGATCCGGCGTCAACTCAAGGAACTTAGTGAAACAGAGGCCTGCGCACTTTTTAATCCCTACATCACGGTCTTCAACCGGATCAGTGAGGATTTTCATAAAAAAGCAGCCCGGGATGATGTTTTGTTCCTTCCGGAATTAAACCGCAGCGCCAGGCTTCTCTTTGATGAGGGGGCTGTCACCGTCGAGGAACTTTATTACCGTTTGGCCACGCGGTTTCATCATTATCTTATTGATGAGTTCCAGGATACGAGCAGTCTGCAATGGAAGAATTTATTCCTGATGGTGGAAGAGGCGCTTTCAACGGGCGGTTCTCTTTTTTATGTCGGAGACAAAAAACAGGCTGTCTTCGGTTTCCGCGGGGGAGAGGTGAAGCTTTTTGATCATGTCCGGGATCGTTTCAAGCCTTTTAACGTACAGCCGGAACAATTGAAAAAAAATTACCGCAGTCAAAAGGCTATTATTGAATTTAACAACAAGGTTTTCTCTATGGAGAATTTAACGCGGTTTATTAAGAAGACCGAAGAAGGCAAGAAAGATGCTTTTATTTTCTCCGATGGGGATATCAAAGAAGTTGAAAATATTTTTCATTCCTCTATGCAAACGGCCTTGCCGCAGAAAGGCGGCGGATATGTCAAGATGGAACATATAGAAAACAAAAGCAAGGATGAGCGCGATGAGGTAACGCGCAAGAAACTTCTGGAATTGATCAAAGATCTTAAAAAAAGATTTTCTTACCGCGAGATCGCGGTTTTGACACGGAGCAATGATGAGATCGAACGGATCACCTCCTGGCTGATGGAAGAAGGCATCTGTGTCGAGTCCGAGAGAACATTGAATATCAGGGAAAATTCCGTTATCCGGGAGCTGGTGGCTTTTTTACGTTTTTTGAATTCCCCCATTGATAATCTTGCCTTTGCGCATTTTATCCTCGGGGATGTCTTTACAAAGGCGGCAGGTTTGAAAAAAGAGGATATGCATGCGTTTATATTCAGCTTGCGGGAGCGGAGGGATCTTTATCTTTACAAAGAATTCCGCGCCGCGCACAGGGAGATTTGGAATAGCTTTATCGACGAGTTTTTCAAGAACGTCGGGCTGTATCCTTTATATGAATTGATGATCAGCATTGTCGGCCGACTGGACGTGTTGGTTCATTTTAAGGACACACAGGGTTTTGTGATGCGGTTCTTAGAGGTGATCAAGAAACAGGAAGAGGAACATACGGATATGGATTCATTCCTGGAGAGTTTTGAGGCCATGGAAAGTGAAGACCTGTACGTAAATGTCTCTGACAGTGATTCTATCAAGATTATGTCGATTCACAAGGCCAAGGGGCTTGAGTTTCCTGTTGTGATCATCCCGTTCTTTGGCGCGACCATCCACGCGGGATCAGGAGGAGGGATGGGGCAGCAATCCTATCTCGCGAATGTAAAGGAAGACCATCTTGAGATGTTGAGGATCAAAAATAAACATCTGAAATTTTCAGACACGTTGTCTGCCATATGGCACAGGGAATACATCAAGGCCTTTCTCTCGGAGTTGAATAGTCTCTATGTTGCTTTAACGCGGGCACAATCGCAATTGTATGCCTTTATTCCCAAGAAAATCGGCAACAGCAATAATGTGTGGGAATGTCTTATCCCCGAGGATATGTTGGAAGTCGGAGAAAAGATGATTTCGGGAATAGACAAAACAGACGGCAGAGAAGACCGCAAGGGTCAGGAGTCCCCGGGGAGATGGAAACTTCCACCCGCGCGATATCATGACTGGATTGATTTCCTGAAAGATGAATTTCCGGGTCATGGGCAGGTATTGCGACGGCAGAAGATTTTAAAAGGGGAAATTTTGCACTTTATGCTGGCCATGATAAGTCATCCCTCAGATCTTGTACAGGCGGTCAATCAAGCCCGTCGGCAATATCCTCACGCCGAAGGTTTCGCGGAATATGAGAAGATTTTGAAAAGTGTGCTGACAGCTGATACGCTCAAACCGTTTTTTGATGTTGGGCAGGCACAGGTTTTTCAAGAGATGGATGTTGTTAATCGTTTCGGGCACACGCGGCGTTTGGACAGGCTGATTGTTAAAAAAGATGAGGCATGGATTGTCGATTATAAAAGTTCGCGTGAAGATACCGGAGTCCACAAAAAACAGGTTGAGGAATATATGGATATTGTTCAGGAAATCTATCCGCAGAAAAAGGTGAAGGGATTTCTGATTTATCTCGATGAATGTTGTGCACAAGAGATCAAAGTTTCATAATGGACAAAATCATCACCTACAGCTTCTGTGAAAGTTTTGTCGATAATCTGACACGATTTATCGACCGGCATTATCTCAAGAAGGGTAAAGATATCAGTTCTTTGGCGATTGTCTTCGGGGGCAGAAGGCCGGCCTTGTTTTTAAAACGCGCATTGGCGCGAAGGATGGGAAAGTGTTTTTGTCCTCCGCGTTTCTTTGCCATTGATGAGTTTATGGCCTACACAGTGGCCAAGGGTGAGGCGTTTGAGAGCTTTGGGGATTTAAACCAGTGTTATCTTCTTTATAATCTTGTCAAAAAGGCAACGCCGGATATCTTGAAAAACCGTTCTTCGTTTGCCGAATTTCTTCCATGGGCGAGGGAGATATTATCTTTCATCGATCAACTGGACCTGGAAGACATTTCTGATGAGAGGCTCCTGGCTGTTGAATCCAACGCGCACATCGGTTACGCGGTGCCAAAGGATATTAATCGTCTCCTTGAAAGCATTGTGCGTCTGCGCAAGGTTTATCATCGTCAGATGATGAAAGACAAGACCTATTCCCGGAGTTTTCAATACCAACGGGCGGGACAGATGATTAGGAAACTGGAATTTGATGAGTTTGACCAGATATTTTTCTGCAACTTTTTTTATTTTAACCGGACGGAAGAAACGGTGGTTAAGAATCTTTATGAGCGCGACAAGGCATTTTTATTTTTTCAGGGGGATGAGCGCCGATGGCCGGTGTTTAAACGGATTTCCGGAAATTTCCGCTGTCCTATCCATGAAGGCGAAACTCCGCAGACACCGGCATTTGACCTGAAACGCTATTGCGGCTTTGATATCCATTCGCAGGTGGGGATGGTGAGGGAAATCCTTAAAACCGTCAAGGACATGGAAAAAACGGTTATTGTTTTGCCGGATCCGGACCATATGATCCCTTTGCTTTGCGCGATTATGCCGGTGGCGGGTGACTTTAATATTTCCATGGGTTATCCGCTGAAACGGAGTTCTCTGTATTCCTTGTTTGAGTTTATCTTTAAGGCGCAGTTGTCCCGGCAGAAGGACGGGTATTATGCGCGGGATTATCTGAGGTGTCTGCGGCATCCTCTTGTGAAAAATTTGAAAATGGTTGCTGGTAAATCAACGGCGGCGCGGGTTCTTATCCACAAGATTGAAGAAATCCTGACCGGGCAGGAGAGGATGCCGGTTTCCGGAAGTATTTTTATTAACCTTAAGGATATCCTTGATTTGGACGGTTTGTACGAGATGAGTGAAATCCTGTTAAAAAGGACGGGAGAGAAGACATCCCGACGGGAATTACGCAAAATCATGGCAGAGATCCATGAGCTTGTCTTTCATCAGTGGGAAGATATCCACACCTTTAAGAAATTTTCCAAGGTGCTCAAGGATTTTCTAAACGTATTTATGGAGAAGAGTTCTTTGGGGGCATATCCGTTGAATTTAAAGATCGTTTCGAGGATTCTGGATATTGCCGGGGAGTTGAGCACGGGGGACTTTAACGTCGAGGATTTTTCCTGTGAAGATATTTTTAAAATATTTGCGGCAAAGATAGAGCGGGAGATGGTTGCCTTTACCGGTTCGCCTTTGAAGGGGTTGCAGATCTTGGGTTTATTGGAAACCCGGTCATTGAATTTTGAAAATGTCATCGTGATCGACGTGAACGAGGGAAATCTTCCGCGGTTGAACATTTATGAGCCGCTTATTCCCAGGGAGGTCATGATCAGTTTGAACCTGGATCGCCTGGAACAGGAAGAGGAAATTCAGCGCTATCAGTTTATGCGGCTTATCTCTTCGGCAAAAACGGTCCACCTTGTTTATCAGGAAGGCCGGGATAAGGAGAAGAGCCGTTTTGTGGAGGAATTGATTTGGGAAGAACAGAAGAAAACAGGTTCACCGGATGCCGGAAGGGTTATCTGTCCCGGTTTTGAGGTGAAGATAGCGCCCCGGAGTGAGAGCGTTAAAAAGACTCCTGAGATGATTGCTTTTTTGAAAGGTTACCGGTATTCCGCCTCAAGCATCAATACGTATTTGCGAAGCCCCTTGGAATTTTATTACAATTATGTTTTAGGCCTGAGGGAAAGGGATGACCTTCTTGATGAGCCACAGAACCGTCAGGTGGGGATCTTTGTGCATGAATTGTTAGAGGAGTGTTTTAAGAAGTTTACGGGAAAAAAGCCGGTGGTGGATACACGGTTTAAGAATTATTTTCAAAGAATTTCAGATCAGCGGTTTGCTGATATGTTTGGGAAGAATCAAAGGGCGGACGCGTTTTTGTTAAAGTCGGTGCTCGACATGCGCCTGAACCGGTTTTTGGAAAATGAGGCCAACAGCCCCCAGCGTAAGGTCGAAGAGATTTTGTTCGTTGAGAAACGTTTTGAGGACCAAATCCCTTTGTCGTGCGGCCCGGTTAATTTTGTTTACAAATTGGACCGTGTGGATAAAATGGAAGACGGGTCGGTTATGATCATTGACTATAAAACCGGTATTGTTGATTCCATGCCAAAGGGGATTGAACGGATTGAATCCATGGCATTGTCCCGCCGGGCCATTGCCGATCATGTGAAGTCTTTTCAGATTCCGTTATATTTTTGTTATCTCGATAAATATTTTGAAGGGCAGTCCGTCAATGCGGCTTTTTACAACTTACGCACACTCGAGATCAAGAAATTTATCGACGGGAAGATGTGTTATACTCGCGAAAGGATCACACAGGCGTTCTTGCGGGCGTTAGATTATATCCTTTGCGAGATATTAGATCCGGATGTCTGTTTTTGTGATACTCAGGATGGAGGATGAAAGATGTTTCAGGACAGTTTATAATGTGATTAGACTATTGTCATCTGTGTCCGGAAAAGGTATCTTGTTATTGAAGGGGATTAAAATAAATGGGTGATCTTAAGAAATACATATTGGTTGTCGAAGACGATCTCGTGATGCAGGAATTGCTCAGACGGAAACTGGAAAGTGCCGGACATGCCGTGTTTATGGCGGGAAACGGGGAGATTGCGTTAGAAAAAATGAAACAGGCGCTTCCGGATCTCATCATATCCGATGTCTTTATGCCGGAGATGGACGGATTTACTTTTTATAATAAATTGAAAGAGGATTATATCACCGCGCAGGTTCCTGTCCTTATTATTACAGGCAGGGAAAAGATGGAAGATACGTTTAAGAGTGTGGGTGTCGAGGATTTTATCACCAAGCCTTTTGACAGTCCGGCTATCATGGAGAAGGTGGAATATCTTTTAGTCAGGTCACAGGTCAAGACAGCGAGCAGAATGTTCAGGGAGAAGTATGCGAGTGAATACCCTATCGGGCACAAGTCCCCTCAACCCGCTCAAGAGAAAGCGGTTGTTGAGGAAAAGCCGTCTGATGATATGTCCCATATTAAACAGTTTGAGCAGATATCCGATACGAATCAGCCCGTGGATACATCCGCGGGCCATCACCACGGGCAGGTATCCAAGTGGAAGAAGGCACTCTTCATGTTCCTTTTATCCGCCGGGGTCTCCCTGGTTCTCCTCGCAGCCGGGGTCGCGATATGGAAGATGATAAGCATGTTAAATACGGTACAAGATTACAAACAATCCATCGCTCCCGTCACCACCCCTGCACCCACCCTGCCACCCCTTGATGAAAATGACAGTGTTGAACCGCTGCGGTGATGTACGTACCTTCCCTTTTTGATGTTCCAAAATGGAACATCAAACTATTAAACTCTTTTATTGATTTTTTTGATTTCACCATTTTGCCGTCCTTTCCTTTTAAAATATTCTGGGTTATTTTCTTCTCACCCCCACAATCCCCGATCTAAGCTGCGGTATTGGATGGCTTCGCTGAGATGTTCCGGCAGGATATTTTCTTCACAGTCTAAATCCGCGAT
>CBDUYP010000027.1:0-9456 GCA_965371485.1 uncultured bacterium | reverse complement strand
TATTATCGGAGGAATCATTCTCGCGGTTGTATTTCTGATGATGGCGTTATCTCAAGACCTGGAGCCGGATAAGAAACAGTTTTTCGCCCCGGGCGCCCCGGCGGTCGCACAGGGAGCCAAGGAACTTTATGCCCAGGCCGTCCAATTGAGGCAGGACCGTGATATGGTCAAAGCCAAAAAGGTTTACCAGGAGATTTTAGACAGGCATCCTAATGCCGATAATATTGCTTCTGTTCAAAAAGAACTGGAGGAGGTCAATTTAGATATTATTTTTTCCAATATCCCGTTCCCTGACAGATCTGTCATGCATGAAGTCGTTAAGGGCGACACGTTAGGGGAGATTTCCCAAAAGTATGGGGTCACGATTGAATTGATCAAAAAAAGTAATCATTTAAAGAGTGATGTCATCCGCATAGGACAGAAGCTGCGGATTTGGACCGGAAAATTTAATATCTTTATCGACAAATCCCAGAATATTCTTATTTTGAAAGATAACAAGGAAGTCATCAAGGTTTACTCGGTTTCAACAGGTAAGAATAACAGTACACCTGTGGGAATTTTCAGGATTTTTACAAAACTTGTTCATCCTGTCTGGTTTCATCAGGGGGTTGTGGTTCCGCCGGAAAGTCCCCAGAATGTTTTAGGGAGCCGCTGGTTGGGTTTTGATCTGCCCGGTTACGGTATTCACGGGACAACAGAACCTAAGTCTATCGGGAGACAGTTGACAGCCGGTTGTGTCAGAATGCGTAATCATGATGTCGAGGAGCTTTACAGCCTCATCCCCATGGGGGTAGAGGTTACGGTGGTGGATTAATTAAGGGACTAAAAGCAGGGACAGACTCTATTTTTCAACAAAAAGTAGAGTCTGTCCCTGCTTTTTACCTGATTTTGTGGGGATTTAATTTATGAGTGGATTGGATTTTGAAAAACCGATACTGGAACTTGAAAACAAGATTCAGGAACTTAAAGGCCTGGGATCTCATCAAAAGGTTGATCTGAATCCGGAAATCAAGAAGCTGGAGCAAAAACTTGAGAGTATGAAGCATCGCGTTTATGATAGCCTTACGGATTGGCAGCGGGTTCAGATTGCGCGCCATCCGCAACGGCCCTACACGCGGGATTACATTAATACGATAACATCCGACTTTTTAGAGCTGCACGGAGACCGGCTTTTTGCCGATGATTTCGCGCTTGTCACCGGGTTTGCCAGGGTCAACGGACAAAAAATTGTGATCATGGGGCACCAGAAGGGACGTGATACAAAAGAGAATATTTTGCATAATTTCGGATGTGCCCATCCGGAAGGGTATCGCAAGGCCATGCGGATTATGAAGATGGCTGAGAAATTTCATCTTCCGGTTATTATCCTCATTGATACGCCGGGGGCTTATCCGGGAGTCGGTGCCGAAGAGAGGGGGCAGGCACAGGCCATTGCCTCAAACCTTAAGGATATGATCGGTATCGCGGCACCGATCATTGCCGTTGTCATCGGAGAAGGAGGAAGCGGCGGTGCTCTCGGAGTGGGTATTGCCGACAAAGTATGTATGATGCAAAATGCTTATTACTCGGTTATTTCGCCGGAGGGATGCGCCTCCATTCTCTGGCGCAACAGCGTTAAGGCCCCGGATGCGGCCAATGCTCTTAAGTTGACCGCCGGGCATTTGCTTAAATTCGGCATTATTGATGAAATCATCCCGGAACCCCTCGGAGGAGCCCACCGCGATCCGGAAAGGGCTGCTGCCAATTTGAAGAAAGTCGTCGTGAAACTCATCAAAGAACTGTCTTCCCTTTCCACCGAAAAACTTCTTGAAGCCCGCTATAATAAATTCCGCCGTATCGGAGCGTTTTTGGAAGAAAAGAGTGAATAAGAACGATATCCGCAATTTATCATACAGGGAATTAACGCAATATTTAGAAAAGATCGGCGAAAAACCTTTTCGCGGGACCCAGGTTTTTGAATGGATTTACAAAAAAGGAGTTTCCTCGTTTGATCAAATGCGCAACCTGCCGGAAGGATTCCGTCAAAGACTTCAGAAAGATTTCAGCCTGCCCGCTTTAAAAATCGTTCAAGAGAAAACATCCAAAGACGGTACGAAAAAGTTTTTATTTGAACTGCATGACCATGAAAAGATTGAGGCGGTTCTCATTCCTACACCGACGAGGACGACGGTTTGTATATCCTCCCAGGCCGGCTGTAAATTCGGCTGCCGGTTTTGTGCCAGCGGCACAGGCGGTTGGGTGAGAAATTTATCCTGTGGGGAGATGGTCGCGCAGGTTTTGTATATAAAAGAAGAATCCCGCAAACACCACAAATTATTATCCCACGTTGTCTGTATGGGAATGGGCGAGGGTTTTGATAATTACGCTAATCTGATGAAGGCCGTTCGTATTATGAATGCGACACAAGGGCTTCATATCGGCGCCAGGAGGATTACGGTTTCTACGTGCGGCTTGATTCCACAGATGAGACAATTTGCCAAAGAGGGATTGCAGATTGAATTAGCCGTATCTTTGCATGGGTTTGATGACGCGTCACGAAGTGTTCTCATGCCTGTGAACAAGAAATACCCTTTTGATGATTTGATGAAAGGATGCCGGGAGTATACCAGGGCAACAAAAAGGCAAATCACGTTTGAATATATCTTGATTAAAGATCTGACCTGCAGTGAAAAGGCAGCCCGGGCATTGGGGCGGTCTCTTAAGGGGATGCTTTGCAAGATGAACCTGATCCCTTATAACCCTGTTAAAGAATGTGACTGTCAGGGACCAACTCGCCAGGAAATCATAACCTTCCGCAATCAACTCCGGAAATACGGCGTTCATGCCACCATTCGCGTTCCAAGAGGGAGTGACGTTGCCGCCGCCTGCGGGCAGTTAAGGCAGGGATGTTTATGATTTTATGCTGGAGGAGGGAGTCGAACCCTCATGCCCTTGCGAACACCGGTTTTTGAGACCGGCGCGTATACCAGTTCCGCCACTCCAGCGGGAAGTTAGATAGTATTGAAATTTTCACCGAGGGTGAAAATTTCAACACGGGCATAAAATAGTTGCGAGCCCCCAGAGGGGGGCGAGCCTATTTTAAGGGAAAATTGGTGGAGCTGGAGGGGATCGAACCCTCGACCTCTTGCATGCCATGCAAGCACTCTCCCAGCTGAGCTACAGCCCCAAATTTCCACAATAGTATCATCCTCGTCTGTGCTTGTCAATTATCATCACTCTTCCTCTGTCAACCTGTTCTTAATACAGGTTGACAATGGAAGAATAGCGGTTTAAAATCTGAAATATGGAAAAAATTTATTTTGATTACGCCTCAACAACTCCGACGGCGCTTGAGGTTGTTAAGGCCATGCAGCCGTATTTCTCACACACATTCGGGAATCCCTCAAGCCCGCATGTCTTCGGTCAAGAGGCGAAAAAGGCTGTTGAGGATTCCCGCGATACAGTGGCCTGTTTTTTGGGGGCTGACCCGCAAGAAATTCTATTTACCTCCGGGGGAACAGAGGCCAACAATCACGCTGTTTTTGGTGTTGCCCGCAGTTTAAAACCTAAGGGGGATCATATCATTGTCTCCCGTATTGAGCATCATTCTGTCCTTGAGGCGGCAGCGTCTTTAGAACGGGAAGGTTTTCACGTCACGTATATGGATGTGGATAAAAACGGTATGGTTGATCCCGGTGATATTAAAAAGGCAATAAACGATAAGACGATATTGATCACGGTGATGGCTGCCAGCAATGAGATTGGAACTGTTCAGCCGACAGCACAAATCGGGGAAATGGCAAAAGCAAAAGGCATTGCTTTCCACGTAGACGCGGTACAGGCTGTCGGACATATTCCCGTCGATGTTAATAAACTGGGCGTAGATTTGTTGTCATTGTCGTCCCATAAGCTTTATGGGCCCAAAGGTGTCGGGGCCCTTTATATAAGAGAAGGGATCAAGGTTTCGCCATTTCTTGTCGGCGGAGGACAGGAAAGGGGCCGGCGTGCTTCTACAGAGAATGTTCCCGGGATCGTTGGTCTGGCCAAGGCCATAGAGATTTGTCGTGATAACATGGCAGAAGAAATCGTTGAGCAGGAAAGGTTGAGACAACGCATTATTAACGAGGTGGCTGGGCGTATTGACGGTGTCACCTTAAACGGTCACCCGACCGAGCGACTGCCGAACAACGCGCATTTTTCGTTTGAAAAGGTTCAGGGCGAGGCGCTGTTGATGAGTTTGGATATGATCGGTATGGCTGCCTCCATGGGGTCGGCCTGCACCTCAGGGGCTCTTAAGCCTTCTCATGTTTTGCGTGCTATCGGTTTGCCGGATGATTTGGCTTACGGTTCTCTTCGCGTCACCATCGGGCGGGGGACGACATCAGGGCACATTGATTATCTTCTCGATAAGCTTCCTGGAATTATTCAAAGATTGCGGCTATAAATGCTATGAAAGAGCAGATTATTTATAATCTTAAGAAGGCTCCCGGTTATATTTCGGGAGAAGAGATCAGCCGGTCTCTTCATATCAGCCGCGCGGGGATATGGAAGAATATTGAGGAATTGCGCAGACAGGGTTATGAGATTGTGGCTGTCCCGCATTTAGGGTACAGGCTCTTGTCTTCTCCTGATAAACTTTTTCCATGGGAAATCACCTGTGAGCTGGGCACAAAGAATATCGGCAGGCATGTTGTTTACCGGGAAACGGTTCGCTCCACCATGGATGAGGCGTTTCAATTGGGTCTTAAGGGGGCAGCGGAGGGCACGGTCATCTGCGCGGAAAGTCAATTGAAAGGCCGGGGACGGTTGGGGCGCAGCTGGATTTCCCCGAAGGGGAAAGGAATTTATCTCTCCATGATCTTAAGGCCGTTGTTAACTCCCGCGGATGCCGCCCAGGTGACGCTCTTATCGGCGGTTGCGATATGTGAGGCTGTGAATACGGTCACCGGGATCAACGCGCGGATTAAATGGCCCAATGATGTTCTCGTCGGCAAACGCAAGCTGGCCGGGATATTAACGGAGTTACACGCGGAATGGGATTGTATCAAGTTTATCGTCGTCGGTATCGGGATGAATGTTAATGTCTCTGCGAGTTATCTTCCCCGGGAGGCGACATCCCTTAAAATGGAAACCGGCAGGAATTTTTCCAGAGTTCAAATCGTCCGCGCGATGTTGCGTTCTTTTGAGAAATGGTACGAGGTGCTTAAAGTAGAAGGGTTTCCTGTGGTTGTCGCACGGTGGAAAGAGCTTGCGGTCACATTGGGGGAACGCGTTTGTATTTCTGACCAGAGCGGTTCTCTCGAAGGAGAAGCTGTCGGGCTTGACCATGACGGCGGCTTATTTATACGCAATGATGACGGTGATATCATTAAGAAGATGTCAGGGGATATCATCCATGCTTGATACATTTTTAAAAACCGCGCTCAATGATTTAGAGGACAGGGATCTCAAGCGGACGCTCTGTTGTGTTGAGGGTTCGCAGGGACGTGAGATTCTCGTCGGTGGTAGGAAGGTATTAAATTTTTGTTCCAATAACTATTTAGGCTTGGCGAATGATCCCCGTCTCGGGCAGGCCGCGGTAGCGTGCATCAAAGATCAGGGATGGGGTGCGGGGGCATCCCGTCTGGTATGCGGAAATTTATCCGCGCACCGGCGTTTGGAAAAGGAATTGGCCCGGTTTAAAGGGACACAGAAAAGCCTTGTTTTCAGCACAGGCTACATGGCGAATGTGGGGAGCATCTGTGCTCTTTTTAACCGTCATGATATTATTTTTTCGGACCGGCTCAATCATGCCTCGATTGTCGACGGGATTCTTCTGAGTCAGGCCGTGATGAAGCGTTATCCTCACGGGGATATGGATGCCCTGGAAGGGATGTTGCGTTCCTCAAACGGGAAGGGGAGGAAGGTGATCATTACCGACAGTGTTTTTAGCATGGACGGGGATATCGCGCCGCTGGATCGCATTGTTGAACTGGCCGAAAGGTATCAGTGTATGGTGATGATTGACGAGGCGCATGCCCTGGGGGTTTTGGGAAAAGACGGCAAAGGGGCGGCGCAGCATTTTAGCGTGACGGATAAAATTGATATTCAGATGGGAACCTTTTCCAAGGCCGCGGGATCGTTTGGGGCTTATGTTTGCGGTTCCGCGCGGTTGATTGATTTTCTTATTAATAAGGCAAGAAGTTTTATCTACACAACAGGTATGCCGCCGGCTGTCGCGGCGGCATCGTCAGAAGGACTTAAGATTATCACAGAAGAGCCTCAATTGCGCCGGCAGCTTTGGGAGAATACGCGTTATTTGCTCAAGGGATTGAAGCAAATGGGATTTGATACGCTTAACACACAAACTCCTATTATCCCGGTCATGGTTAAGGACGCGCGCGCGGCGGCTGCATTTTCACAAAAACTTTTTGAGGAACGAATTTTTGTCCCGGCGATCCGTCCGCCCACGGTTCCTTTGAATACGGCACGGCTGCGGGTGACTGTCATGGCAACGCACACGAAGGATGATTTGGATTATGTTCTCGGGAAATTTAAGATGATCAAAGAGGAATCGGGGATACCATGCCTTATCTAAAAGCGCACAGCGGCATCCGGTGGCATTATGATGTTGAGGGAGAGGGGGAACATCTTCTTTTCATCCACGGATGGGGTGTGGATAAACGTATCTGGCGGCAGCAGTCAAAATTTTTCTCGCGCTATTACAGGGTGATGACCGTTGACCTGCCGGGTCACGGGAAAAGCAGCTGGGAAAAGGCCACTTTAGAGCATATCGTCCGGGACCTGAAAAGCATTTTAGAAAAGACAGGATTCAGGGACGTCAATGTTGTCGGCAGTTCTTTGGGCGGATTGGTGGCCCTGAAGCTTTACGAGTTGTTTCCCGACGGTATCCGGCGTATCATCTTTGTCGGGGCGATGCCCAAATTCGCCAAAACCAAGGATTATCCCCACGGCCTGGATGTAAATAGAATGCGCACTCTGAATGCGAAATGTTTGACCGATTACCCTTCCATCGTTAACGTATTTTTCCGTTCCCTCTTTACGCCCCATGAACGGCGCAGCCGGCGGGTTAGGTGGATTCAAAAATTCCGTCGCCGTCAACCGGGCGGAGTTCCGGTGCGCCGTGCTCTGGTGGAATATTTGGACATTTTAGAGCAGGAAGATCTTACCGAAGTTTTAAAAGGGATGCAGATCCCTACGCAATTTATTAACGGCAAGGAAGATGAGATTTGTACCAAGGAGACCGTGGCCTTTTTAAAAAAGTTATCGCCGCAGTCCCGGTTCGATTTCTTTGAAAAGTGCGGACACTTTCCTTTTTTAAGCCAACCGCGTGAATTTAACCGGGTCATGGAAGAATTTTTAACGCAAGCAACATTGTAAATTAGTTGCCGCGAAGCGGCTTAATTGAACATGTTATTAGAATTAATTGACAATAAGATTCGCCGTGCTTTTTCCGACTCGGCCGTGCAGTATGAGGTCTTGTCCGGATTGCAGAAAGAAATCGGCCGCGAACTTGTCAAACGAATCCAGGATAAAGAGGATTGTGACTGTATTCTCGATGTCGGGATGGGTACGGGATACCTGACAGACCGTCTGGGCTTTTTGTTCCCGGGAACAAAAGTTGTCGGCATGGACTTTGCCGGCGGCATGATCCAGCGCGCGCGGCAAAAATACGGCACCTTTCACATCGTGCAGGCGGATGCCGCGGCTCTTCCGTTTAAGCCGGATACATTTGATATTGTTATCTCAAATCTGGTTTACCAGTGGGTGGGTGATCTTAAGAATGTGTTTAAACGCAACTATGCTTCTCTCAAAGATAACGGGATTTTTTGTTCGACCCTGTTCGGGCGAAGAACCCTGGAGGAATTATTTTTATCCCTGGAGAATTCTCTTCCCCGTGATGGAGAGCGGAAAGAACAGAATGTATTTCCGGTTAAACGATTACCCCGACGAAGCGAGGTGGTCGCAGCGCTCAAGGAGGCCGGTTTTAAAAAATTCGAAACCGAAAGTGAGATTATCAAGACCCATTTTGAAGATATGCTGGCTCTGGTAAGGTGGATCAGGGATATCGGTGCCAACGCGATCGAAAAGGATATTTATATCGGCAAGAGCAGGCTTTTGAAGGCGAATGAATATTACAAGCGCCATTTCAAAGACCGTTGGGGCGTTTGCGCTTCTTTTGAGGTGATATGGGTCAAGGCGGAAAAATGAAAAAGGGAGTTTTTATAGTATCGGAATTTCAAAGAAATTCCGAACACGTGCACCCTATGGAATGCGAAGCATTCCACAGGACTAGTCCTGGGAATCGCAAAGCGATTCCGCAGGGTAAAATAGTTGCGAGGCCGTCAGGCCGAGCCTATTTTATTTCCGGGACAGATACCGGTGTGGGCAAGACGGTTGCCACGTGTGTTTTGGGGATGCTTTTTCAACGGCAAGGTTGGGACGTCGGAGTTATGAAACCCGTGCAATGCGGCGGGGATGACGCGGCATTTTTACGGAAATCTCTGAGCGTCAAGGATCCCCTGGACATCATCAATCCGTATCGGGCGAAAGCGCCGCTCTCTCCTCACATCGCCTTTAAAAAAGAGAACATCACAGTAAATATTAAAAAAATCAAGGATATTTGTCGTGACCTTAAAACGAAACATGATATCTTATTGGTTGAGGGGGCAGGAGGACTGTTGGTGCCTATTAAGAACAATTACCTCGTGGCGGATCTCATCAGGGATTTGGACCTTGAATTGATTATTGTTTCCCGGTTAAATTTAGGGACGATCAATCACACCCTGTTAACCATTAACCAGGCTAGGGGTGCGGGCATCCGGATTAAAGGTGTCCTGTTTAATGAAAGCCACAAAACAAAACACGGCATCCCGGAGAAAACCAATCCGCAGGTTATCCGCCGGTTGGGAAAGACGTCTATTCTGGGAACGATTCCTTATCTGAATCACTTTTGTTCTAAGGAAATTCTTAAAAAATGCGGGACACGAATTCATTATGATTTCTAAAAAGAAGAAAGTTTTTGTGGCCATGAGCGGCGGGGTGGATTCCTCGGTAACGGCTGCCTTGATGAAGGAGGCCGGCCATGATGTCGTCGGGATAACTATGTGTTTCCGTATCCCTCAGGGTGACAGCAAAAAGCCGTCCTGCTGCGGTGTTCAGGGAGTTGAGGATGCCCGTCGTGCCGCCGGGATTCTCGATATTCCTCATTATACCGTTGACTTTGACGCGGATATCAATCATTTTATTATTAACGATTTTATCAGCGAATACTTGAACGGCCGTACCCCCAATCCGTGTGTCCGATGCAATCAATATCTGAAATTCGGGATACTTCATAAAAAAGTCATGTCGCAGGGAGCCGATTATCTCGCCACCGGCCATTATGCAAAGATCGTGTATAATTCCGAAAGGGGCTGTTGTGAGATGAAAAAGGCAAAAGATTTCAGCAACGACCAGTCTTATTTTCTCTACAGT
>CBDUYP010000026.1:0-9631 GCA_965371485.1 uncultured bacterium | reverse complement strand
CGGATGTGAAAATTTTCCGATGGCGGTTTTCTTCAAATTCCAGCCCTGTTTTCACGGCTTTAAACGAGTTGAGGTTCTTCAGTTCTGTCTTTGTCCCCAGCTTAGGGTCCCCTTTTTCGCGCACGGAGATGTTGGCATCACAGCGCAGGCTTCCCTTTTCCATGTCACAGTTTGAGATGTCAAGATATTGAAGAATAAGTTTTAGTGTGGTCAGGTAATCATACGCCTCTTGCGCCGTGCGGATATCCGGTTCTGTAACGATTTCCAGTAAAGGCGTTCCTGTTCGATTGTAATCCACAAGGCTGCTTTTCTGCCCGGCGTCGTGAATCAATTTGCCGGCATCTTCCTCGAGGTGGGCACGGTGGATTCTTATTTTCTTCAGCCCCTCGCCTGTGGCCGTCGGAATTAGAATAAATCCGTCGCTGGCAACAGGAAGATCGTATTGGGAAATCTGGTAACCTTTCGGCAAGTCCGGGTAGAAGTAATTCTTCCGGTCAAATTTAATCTTGGGATTCACGCGGGCATTAAGGGCAAGGGCTGCCTTGATGGCAAACGCAAGAACGGTTTTATTGAGAACAGGCAATGTCCCAGGCAACCCTAAGCAAACCGGACAGGTGCGGGAATTTGGGTCCTTGCCGAATTCATTGGCGCATCCGCAAAAAATTTTAGTTTTGGTATTAAATTGCAGATGAACCTCGAGGCCGATCACGGTTTCTAATTCTTTTTTTACGGTATTTGTCATGATGATGTTACAGGGCCGCCTTTTTTTTATGCCAATCGGTGTTTTGTTCGTAAGCGTAGGCGATGCGCAGCATCATTTCTTCATCAAAAGATTTGGTCATGATGTGCAATCCTATGGGCAATCCTGCTTTGGAAAATCCGCACGGCAGAGACATCGCCGGGATACCGCTTAAATTTGCGGAAATGGTGTAAATATCTGAGAGATACATGGACAAGGGATTATTTGTTTTCTCGTTGAGCTTAAATGCTGTTGTCGGTGAGGTGGGCGTGAGCACCGCGTCAAATTCCTTAAAAACCTTGTCGAAATCATTTTTGATGAGAGTCCTCACCTTTTGTCCGCGCAAATAATACGCGTCGTAGTATCCGGAGGACAAGGCGTATGTCCCTAACATGATGCGTCTTTTGGCCTCGTTGCCAAAGCCCGCATTTCGCGTCTCTTCAAACATATCAACAATTGCAGATTTCCTTGTCTTTTCAGGCTGACAGCGTAAACCATAGCGCACTCCGTCGTAACGGGCAAGATTTGAACTGGCCTCGGCTGTGGCAATGATGTAATAGGCAGCCACGCAATATTCTGTATGCGGCAAGGAGATCTCTGTAAAAACGGCACCTGATTTTTTCAAGACTTCTACGGCCTCCAGAAGTGCTGTTTTGACCTCTGCGTCCAACCCGTCGATAAAAAATTCTTTCGGAATGCCTATTTTAAGGCCCTTCACGTCTTTGCCCAGTGCCTTGGTGTAATCAGGAACCGGAAGATCGACTGAGGTGGAATCGCGCTGGTCATGTCCGGCAATAATTTCAAGCAGGGTTGCGGCATCGGTGACATCTTTGGTAATGGGGCCGATCTGATCAAGGCTGGAGGCAAAAGCAATCAGTCCGTATCGTGATACCCGTCCGTAGGTCGGTTTGACCCCCACCACACCGCAGAATGAAGCAGGCTGACGAATGGACCCGCCGGTATCAGAACCCAATGCCCAAATCGCCTCATGAGCCGCCACAGCAGCAGCAGACCCTCCGCTTGATCCCCCGGGAGCATAATCCAGATCCCACGGATTGCGTGTGGGCCCGTGGCAGGAATTCTCCGTTGATGAACCGAAAGCAAATTCATCCATGTTAGTATGCCCGATAAAAACAGCTTCTGTTGCCCGGAGTTTTTCAATGACGGTGGCATCGTAGGGCGGGCGGAATCCTTTAAGGATCTGTGAACAGCAGGTCGTTTCCGCATCCTTGATGCACATATTATCTTTTATGGCAATGGGGATGGGAAAGGAACCGTCGGCATTGTTGGTCAAACAAGCGTTCTTGCCGTCCACACTGACGAAGGCATGGACATCTTTATCAACGTGCCCAATCCTTTTCTGCACGGAGGTGTAAATTTCCTGCGAAGAGGTTTTCTTTTTTTTGAGCAGGTCTGAGAGTTCGTGAGCGGTTAATTCGTTTAGGTTCACTATTCAATCACCTGTGGTACTTTAAAAGAGCCGTTATGTTTTGCCAGGGCTGTCCCAAGAGCCTCTTGCTGTTTCAGGGAAGGCGTAACCGTATCTTCCCGGTAAACATTCTCTAAGGGTAAGACATGGCTTGTCGGTTCAACAGACGCAACATCGAGTTTTTCAAGTTTACCGATGTAATGCAGGATTCCCTCAAGATCTTTGGTCAAAAGGTCAAGTTCGTGATCCTCAAGGTGAATTCGCGCCAACCCCGCGATGTATTGAACATCTTTTCGTGTGATCATGATGTATTCTGTAAAATAGTATTAATATTAGAAGAATTATAATACCATTAAAATTTCTTGTCGTATAGAAATTTCAAGGAAAACTACATCAATTGAGCTTTCAGGTCTTCCGGGATGGGGACGGGTTTGAAGTTTTTGTTCAAACAGACCAGGGTGACTTCGGCCTCGACAATGAGGGCTTTCGATTGGCTGTGATGGATGGTTTGCTTAAATATTAATTGGACGGCCGTGGTTTTGATTAATTCAGCATCACACAGCAAAGTGTCGCCGTAACGAGCCGGACTGCGGTATGTAATAGAGCACTTCCTCACCGCGTAGATCAGGCCGCGCCGGTGAAAAGCCTCGACACTTAATGCTTTTTTCTCTAAGAATTCTGTCCGCGCCTCTTCGAGATATTTGAGGTAGTTGGCGTAATAAACAACCCCGCCGGAATCTGTGTCGTGGTAGTAAATGCGTTTTTCCATCCCTCTTTTGTAACATCCTGCAGGAAATGTGTCAATACTTTGTCAGAATCTTTGTCAGAAATTAATTGAGATTTCATTGACACATTTTTAAATAACATGCTATATTAACAATGGCCACGGAAACTTGTAAATTAAAAAGTTTCGCTGGCCATTTTTTTTGAAAAGGAAAGGATTACACCCATGAAAGATAAGCGTTACTTTCCACGATGGCAGGTCAACAATCGGGTCTTTTATAAACTCGATAATGATGACGATTTTCGTGAGTGCCAAAGCCGTGATCTCAGTTGTGCCGGGGCATGTCTGTTTACTGAAGAGGATATTCCTACCGACAGGCAAGTTAAATTAACAATTCATTTATCTTCCGGGACTTCTGTTGAAGTTGAAGGGCGTATCCTTCGCAGCGATCCAATCGAGGGTGGTCATTTGGCAGGTGTTGCTTTTACGAATATAGGCCAAAAAAGTCAGGACACGATCCTGAAGTATGCCTTTGAAATCAAGAAAGAAGATCTTGTGAAGCATTGGTTTAAAGGCTGGAAAAAAACTCCGGCTTCATAACAGTAATCTTCCCTCTCCCCTTACTCCTCTTTGAGTATCTTAACGATACTCACGTAGTTTTTCAGCGTTAAATTTTCAGCCCTTAAACTCTCATCTATTTTAAGACGTTCAAGGATGGCTTGTGCTTTGTCCTTCTCCATAACCGGCAATAAGGCATTGGCGATTTTTTTTCTTCGTTGCCGGAAGATCTGCTGAATCACTTTAAAAAGATAGTCTTCCCTCTTAACCTCATCAGCAGGTTTACGCGGGGTGAGCTGCATAAAACAGGATGTTACCTTGGGAACAGGCCTAAACGAGGTATTTCTTATTTTAAAAAGCACCTTTACGCCGCAACAATATTGCACGAAACATGATAACGCGCTGTAGTCCTTGGAATTAACCTTCGCGGCCATCCGTTGTCCGAACTCGAGTTGGACGGTTAGAAACAGGTCACAGAAAAGGTGCCGGTTCGCTAACAGCTTTTCGATGATGGGTGTTGAGATATGATATGGCAGATTTCCAATAACCTTTATCCCCTTTGGCAGGGTCTTAAGGTCGTATTTCAGGAAATCGGCGTGAATGATGGTGACATGTGAAGGATCAAACCGGTCGCGCAGTTCTTGACACAATGAGGCATCGGTCTCAATGGCATAAGTTTGATGAACCTTTTCGCTGAGATACTTTGTCAACGCCCCTCGTCCGGGGCCGATTTCAAGGACAGTATCCTTTGGATCAAGATCACAGGCTGTGATGATGCGTTGTTGAATGTTTTCATCAACAAGAAAACTTTGGCTTAAATGTTTTTTGGGTGGAGTTACCCGCATAGCTTCGCCGCAAGTTTGATGGCTTCACTCATTGAGGAGGGATCGGCTTTATTTTTTCCGGCAATGTCAAAAGCCGTACCGTGAGCCGGAGAAGTCCGGATAAACGGTAACCCGATAGTCAGATTAACGAGTTGATTGAAATAAAGGGTTTTGACAGGGATAAGCCCCTGGTCATGATACATGGAAATAATAACATCATAGCCTCGGGTTGTGTCCGGGGAGAAAAGAGTGTCGGCGGGAAAAGGCCCCTGGACATGAATCCCTTCTCTTTGGGCTTTGTGGATGGACGGAATGATTTTGGTGATCTCCTCTTGTCCCATGCTTCCTCCCTCTCCGGCATGAGGGTTGAGTCCCCAAACGGCAATCCGTGGACGTTTAATTTTGAAATGTTCCTTGAGGGATTTGTTTGCCAGGAGGATTGTATTATAAACTTTTGTTAACGTGATGGAGCGGCTTACCCTTTGGATGGGGATATGCCGTGTGACGATAATGGTCCGCAGAGCTTTGCTCACAAACATCATTTCGAAATTCTTTACGTGAAAGGCATGTGCCAGGAATTCCGTGTGCCCATGAAATGGTTTTCCTAGCGCTGTGATGGCTTCTTTGCAAACCGGTGCTGTGACCAAAGCGTTTATCTTTCTGGATTTGAGGAGTTCAACGGCCTTTTGTAAATATGCCAATGAGGCTTGTGCCGAATGTTGATCGGGGCGGCCGGGTTTTATTTTCGGGGAAGGATTTCCAATGATCTTAAAGTGTCCCAGCTTTTGGATAGACGGTTTGGCCAATGATTTGGCAATAACCTCCGGTCCGACCCCTGCCGGATCCCCCAGCGTAATTCCAATAATCGGTTTCATTTAATCTCGACAAAGGCGTTCTTTTTAAGTTTATCGATCCATGCCCGCAAACGTTTTCGGAACTTTGCCTGAAATAATTTATTATCAATATGCTCTTTAACTTCCTCCAGGGAGGCAACGGACGCGGAAATCTTCGCATTGAGTCTGAAGATATAAAATCCGTTGTTAACCGTAAGAACGGGAGAAACATCTCCGGGGCTCAACTTAAAAACAGCCTGTTCAATCGCAGGAAGCATTTGGCCTCTTGACATGACACCGATGGACGGCCCTTGGGAATATGTGTCAGCGACATCAGCGAAATTTTTTCCCTTTTCAAGTAAGGCGTGGGCCCGCAGGGCGTCTTCTTTGGCCTGGGCAGGATTACCGGAATGGGAAATATATATGGAATCAAGGTTTACGCGTTCAGGTTTATGAAACTCGTCAACATGGTCTTTATAGTAATCCGTTACTTCCCGGGGATTAACCTGAATTTTGGCTCTCACTTCCGTCTGTATGAGATATTTTACCTTGAGCTGGTTGATCACCTTGTTGCGTAAGTCCGTCGGGGTTGTTCCGTCGGTCAAAAGGGCATTCAGGAAGTCCTCCTCGGAGGAATATTGAGTTTTTATCGTTTCTATCTTTTCTTCAATGGCTTCTTTGCGGACCTCCATCCCAAGACGATTAGCTTCACTGATAATCAGTTTGTCCTCAACGAGACGGATTAAGCCGTTCTTTTTCATATCAGCCATAATCCCCTGGATATAAGACGGGCTTTTCCCATCCAATTTTAATTGAAGGGCTACGGAATCGAGATAATCATGTAAATCCCGCGCAGCAATAATTTCATCGTTAACAACAGCGATGATGGCATCCTCCATAGCGTACGCGAAGGTAGCGGTGAATACGAACAGATGGAGAAATGCGATTAATAAGTAGGGACGGACCCTACTTTTTTTGGAAACATAGGTGGAAAAGTAGGGTCCGTCCCTACTTATTCTATTTTGCATGATGATGGCTCTCCTGTTTTATGTTCTCGACAGATTCTTTAAGCAGCCGGCAGTATAAATCGAAACCGACTGCTGCAATATAACCGCTTTGTTCTTTTCCCAACAGATTCCCGGCACCGCGCAGCTGCAGGTCTTCAAAGGCAATCTGGAACCCCGATCCCAGCTCGCTGTATTTTTTCAGAGAGTGTAATCTTGTTTTTGCGACTTCCGATAAAGGAAACCGTTTCGGGATAACAAAATAAGCATAGGCCTGCCGGGTGAACCTTCCCACCCTGCCGCGCAATTGGTGAAGGTCTGCCAGTCCAAAACGGTCCGCGCGGTTGACAATTAAGGTGTTGGCATTGGGAACATCGATCCCTGATTCAATAATTGTCGTGCAGACGAGAACATCAATCTGTCCTTTCAGGAATTTTAACATAATTTCTTCCAAAAGTCTTGCAGACATCTGTCCGTGTCCGATGGCAATTTTTGCGTTTGGAACGAGACGCTTTATGATGCGCGCTATTTTTTCGATGTCTTCAACGCGGTTGTGCAGGAAGAAGACCTGTCCTTTTCGTTTGAGTTCTTTTTCAATGGCCTCCTGAATAAGATCTTCGCCAAACTCGACGATATGGGTAAGAACGGGGATACGGTTTTGCGGCGGGGTTGATATGACCGACATATCCTTTGCCCCGGATATGGCCATGTAAAGAGTACGCGGGATCGGGGTGGCTGTCATGGTTAAGACGTCAACCAGGAGTTTGAGATGCTTTAATTTTTCCTTAGCCCGGACGCCAAAGCGCTGTTCTTCATCAATGATGATCAAACCTAAATTTTTAAAGGCGATATCGTCGGATAAGAGCCGGTGAGTTCCGATAACAATATCAACGCTGCCATTTTTCAGTCCTTTGACAATCTCGGCCTGCTGGTGCCTGGTGCGGAACCGGCTTAACATGGCCACCCGGACAGGGAAGTCGGTGATCCGCTTTGTGAAATTATAATAATGCTGTTCCGCCAGGATGGTCGTGGGAACGAGAACCGCAACCTGTTTATTGTCCATCACCGCTTTAAAAGCCGCGCGCAAGGCGACTTCTGTTTTACCGAAACCGACATCTCCGCAGATCAGCCGGTCCATCGGGTAGCTCGATTCCATGTCTGCTTTGGTCTGGAGGGTTGATTTGATTTGATCCGGGGTCTCTTCAAAGGGAAAGGTTTTTTCAAATTCTTCCTGCCACTCGTTATCCGGTGAAAACTTGTATCCCTTGGAACCGGCGCGCACGGCTTGTAAATGCAGGAGTTCGCCGGCGAGGTGCTGCAGTTTTTTTTGTATCTGCAGACGCACGCGTTTCCACTCCTGGCTCCCGAGTTTGTAAAGCCGGGGCGGCTTTTTCGTGAACCCGGCATACTTTTGAACCAGGTGCATGTCATGTTTCGGGATGTAAAGTTTATCGCCTCCCTTGTATTCAATGACGAGATGATCCTTTTTCTCTCTATTGACCTCTATCCGGTTTATTCCGAGATATTTTCCGATGCCGTGGGTGCTGTGAACAACGTAGTCGTCCTTTTGGATATCGACAAAATTATTAATCGGGGTGTCGGCGGTGAACGGTAGGTGCCTGCCGCCGACAGGCACGGCGCGCCGTGCCCCTACATGGGGCAGGATCATAACAATTTTATGCTGCCAGATGGATTTTCCGGATTTTATGTTGAAACTGGCGATGGAACGGATTTTATCCTCGTTGAGGGCAATGCGGATGGGTCCGTCGAAGCCGGCAGGGAAAATGTCGATGACCTCCCCCCGTTGACAGAAATCTCCCTCCTGAATGACGAATCTGGCCTTGGCGTAGCGGGAGGCAACGAGGGTGGCGGTCATGTCATCAATATCTATAATCTGATCAACATAGAACTTCAGCATTAAGAGACTATTTCTTCTGCCAGGCCAGGACCAGCGGGGAGGCGATGAAGATCGTGGAATATGTTCCTGCGATAAATCCGATCATCAGACACAGCGCAAAGGTATTGAGAACCTCTCCGCCGTAGAGAAACAAAGATACCACAACGAGCAGGGTTGTGATGGTTGTTAAAATGGTTCTTCCCAGGGTCTGGTTGATGCTGGCATTGATGACTTCACTTAAAGGGATTTTTTTTGATCGCGCCATATTCTCCCGGACACGGTCATAAACAATGATGGTGTCATTGATGGAGTACCCCGCGACCGTCAGAAGGGCTGTCACGGTTAACAAATCGATCTGTCTGCCGAGCATCACAAGGATGCCGAGGGTCATGATAACATCATGAAGAAGGGCAATCACGCCGGCCGCGGCAAAATCAAAATGCTTGAAACGAAATCCGACAAAAATAAAGATGCCTGCCAAAGCAAAGACAATCGCGAGAACCGCGCGTTTGCGCAGGGCCTTGCCCACCACCGGCCCGACCTTTTCGATGCGCAGAATTTCAAAGTGATTATCCGGCATCTTTTCCTTAAACACACTGACCACCGCGTCGTAGGTGTCATCGGCCGTGCGGAGGATCATGTTTTGGGGATTTTTGTCAAATTGCTGAATAACGACATCCTCTATCTGTTTCGTCCTTAAATGCCGTCTTAAATCCTCGGTCCTCACAGGCTTGTCAAACCGGTATTCCTGAATCTGTCCGCCGGCAAAATCAATCCCGTAGGCCGTGTCTTTTTTCTGGATCAAGGAAAACATGCCGGCCGCGATGACGATAACCGACAGGATAAAGCAGAAATAGCGTTTTGAGACGAAATTGATTTTGGTGGCGGAAAAGAAACGCAGCATGAATAAAGATTTTAACCAGTTTAAATGGAGGAGAAGTAAAAACAGGGTTCGTGTTACAAAGAGTGACGTAAACAAACTAGCGAGAAGGCCGATAGATAATGTTACCGCAAACCCTTTAATCGGCCCGGATCCGAATTGAAATAACATAAACGCGGCAATCAGCGTTGTGGAATTGGAATCAAAGATGGCCTTAAAGGCCTTGTTGAATCCGTTGGTAATGGCCGCGTGCAAAGGGCGTCCGTTGGCAATCTCTTCCCTGATGCGTTCATTAATCAGGACATTGGCATCAACAGCCATGCCCAGCGTTAATATAATACCGGCAATGCCGGGCAGTGTTAAGGTAAGCTGTGAGTCAGGAAGCATGACATTCAAAAATCCCATGGTGCCGAAGATCAAAAGAAGATTCATGACAAGCGCGAAGTTGGAGATAATCCCGGCTTTAAGATAATAAATCAGCATAAAAATGAGGACCAGGGTTCCGCCGATGATGGTGGCATTGATCCCGGCATTAATGGAATCCTTTCCAAGAAGCGGTCCGATGGTTCTCTCTTCTTCAATATGCATGGGCGCGGGTAAAGATCCTGAGCGCAAGGCAAGGGCCAAAAGTGAGGCTTCTTCAACGGAATACTGTCCGGAGATTTCCCCTCTTCCGCTTAAAATAGGTTCTTTTATTGTCGGCGCGGATTGAACAATGCCGTCAACGACAATGGCGAGACGTT
>CBDUYP010000025.1:0-9645 GCA_965371485.1 uncultured bacterium | reverse complement strand
TCCGATCCCATTATCCCCTGTCGGGGACAGGCGGGCACAGGAAGAGGAGAATCCAGTTGTTTTCACGGTCGCCGGCCTGAGTAATACGGCACTTGAAAAAAATCCCGATAAGATTTATACTGTGCAGGTTGCGTCATTTAAAAAAGAGAAATATGCACAGAAGGAGGCGATGAATTTAGAGAGAAAGGGTTACGAGATCTTTGTCCTTCCCAAGGGCAAGCATTCCATTGTGTGTGTCGGGAAATTTGCACAGCACGATAAGGCGAAGTCAGTTTCCAGGAAATTAAGAAAACGTTACAAGGATTGTTTAATAAGGAGTTTATAAAATGTCATTGCATCCATCATTGAAAGTAGATACGGCCGGGGCGCAGCAGAGAAGCGTTTTGACCCGTATTGAGCGCATAAAAGATCTTATGAAGAAAGACCTCTGGGAAGACGGCCGGCGGGTAACCGGTTTGCCTAAGACCAAGATCGTCAGGATTAAGGCTCACAAGGCAAAGGAGGATGAGGAGAAGGAGACAGAAGAAACGGCATCCGCATCCGCGGGAGAAGCGCCGGCAAAAAAAGCAGGTGACAGTGATAAGGGTAAAAAATAAATCCTTGCTCACGATGGCCTCCTTAGGGCTTTTGTGCAGTATGCTTTTAGCCGGGACGCCGGTACCCTCACAGGCACAAACACCCTCACCCCCTGCCGGGGGCAGGCCCCTTCCTTTTCTTGCCCAGGTGGAGAAAAAGAATGTTAACATCCGCGCCGGGCAAAATATTAATTTTGAAAGAATAGGCCGTCTTAAAAAAGGGGCAAAGGTTGTTGTTGTCGAACAGAGTTATTCCTGGTATCAGATCAAACTGCCTGTTGGTGCCGACAGTTATATCAGCACGGATTTCATTCAAATGCTTGGGCCCGATATCGGTGCGGTTATGGGGAATCGTGTTAATATCCGGGCCAGGACAGGGATCAATTCTTCGGTCGTCGGCCAATTAAATAAAGGGACCCTGGTCCGCATTTTAAAGACATATCCTTCCGGGCACGCTTCAGAGGGATGGTGTAAGATTGAACCCGCCGATCAAAGTTATGGATGGGTCCTGGCGAAATATGTCACCTTCAATTCAAAGAAAATTCCCGCCCCCCGAACAGTCCGCTATGTCAAGCCCAAGCCCCCTGCCTACAAGAAATCCGGCAAAGATATTGAGGAAGAAAAACGCCTCATCATTGCGAAGATAAAAGAACGGGCGTTTAAAACAGCTGCCGCCAGAGCAAAAAAGGCAGCTTTGGAAAAAGCAGCCCGGGAAAAAGCAGCCCGGGAAAAGGCCGCCCGGGAAAAAGCAACCCGTGTCTCAGGTACAGGTTTTATTAAGGCTCTTGGCAGGAAGGCTTTATCCAAAGATATCCGTCATAAATTAGTTGTCGATGGAAAGACAGTGTATTTTCTTAAAGGATACAGACGCATCATTGACGGTTTTCTAAATCATAAAGTGACCATTGAGGGAAAACGCCAGCCTGATATTCGTGCCCCGCATCCCGTCGTTCTGGTTACCAAGATTAATTTGGTATTATGATTTTATGATCAGCGATACCGTTCAAATCATCTTTATTTTACTCTTCGCGGTTATTTTTCATGAATGTGCCCACGGGTGGGTGGCCGGCAAGCTGGGAGATCCTACGGCGAAACTGGCAGGCCGGCTGACCTTAAATCCCCTTAAACACATTGATCCGTTGGGAACCATTATTGTCCCTCTTGTGTTGAGATTTCTCGGGTTCTTTCCTGTTGGCTGGGCAAAACCTGTTCCGGTTAATTTTTCAAGGCTTCATCATCCTAAACGGGATATGATTTTGGTGGCGCTTGCCGGACCTGCCATGAACATGTCTCTGGCAATCTCTTTCAGCCTGTTTTTAAAAATAGAGACGTCATCTTTTGTCCAGGGGTTCTTTGCGCGTGTCGTTATCATTAATTTACTATTGGCGATCTTTAATCTCACGCCTATCCCGCCCCTTGACGGATCCCGCGTTTTGATGGGCGTATTGCCGCGCGCGATTGCCCGGGGGTA
Organism: uncultured bacterium; assembly: GCA_965371485.1. Lineage (GTDB taxonomy): Bacteria > Omnitrophota > Gorgyraeia > Zapsychrales > JANLHA01 > CBDUYP01. The sequence goes on along the minus strand of CBDUYP010000025.1, from coordinate 7,599 downwards.
CAGCCGGATAGAACCCTTCGGGATCATTGTCGTGATTGCATTATTAAATTTCGGGTTATTGGATTTTATATGGAGTATTGTCGTGTCTCTATCCGCCCGGCTGGGGGTCGGAGTCATACTTTAAAATGTACGTACATCACGGAGTGGATTTATGTTAACCGTCAAAGTTGATCTGGCAGAAAGCCATTATAACATTGTCATCGGCAACGGGATTCTGCCGGATTTGGGAAAGGCTCTGGGAGATTTAAACATCGGCCAAGATGCTGTGATTATTACCAGTCCTGATATAGAACATCTTCACGGCAAGGCGCTTGTCTCGGGACTCAAGAAAGGCGGGATTTCATCTAAATTTTTTACTGTTCCCGAAGGAGAAAAAAGCAAATCAGCAGCCCGGGCCTTTGGGCTTATCGAGGACATTGCAGCGTACAATGTTAAGAAAGAGATTTTTATTATTGCGTTCGGGGGCGGCGTTATCGGGGATTTGGCCGGTTATGTGGCTGCTGCCTATAAAAGAGGGATTCCCTATGTTCAGGTTCCCACGACGTTTTTGGCCCAGATTGATTCGGCGATCGGGGGAAAGGTGGCCATCGACTTGCCCTGTGGGAAGAATCTTGTCGGAGCTTTTTATCAACCCCGGTTGGTGTGGAGTGATACAGCGGTTTTGTCAACCTTGAATAAGCGTCAGATAAAAAACGGTCTGGCCGAGGCTGTCAAATACGGCATTATCAGCAGTAAAAATTTATTTGAGTATATGGGGTCGAATGTTAAAAAATTACTGGCGTTAGACCCGCCTATTATCAAAGAGGTCGTTTTCATTTGCAGCCGCATGAAGGCCAATGTGGTTATGCGTGATGAAAAGGAAACGCGGGGCATAAGAACGATTCTTAATTTCGGGCATACGGTCGGGCACGCGATTGAGGCGGCAAGCCAATTCAAAGAGTATCATCACGGCGAGGCCGTGGCCCTGGGGATGCGTGTTGCCTCGGATATCTCGCATCGCGTCGGGTTATTGAAACCCCGGGATGTTGCCCGCGTGAACAAGATTTTGTCAGATATCGGTCTGCCGGAAAAGATCAAGAAGGTATCTCTCGAGACGATCATGGAACACATGGGTTATGACAAGAAATTCAAGGCAGGAGAAAACCGGTTTGTCCTCGCAGTAGAGATAGGAAGTGTCAAAGTCGTCGAAGAAGTCCCCCACGCCGTCATCCGGGCTGCGATTAAGAAGTATATGGAGTAGGGTTACTTACTCGTCACCTGAAACGTCTTGGTCTTGCCTTTTTTAAGCATCTGCACGCTATCTAATGATATTTCAATAATCTTCATCTCGTTGACCGTGTCGCCAATTTCATAAATCTCGTCATTAATCAGGGCCACGTTTTTATCTCCGGCTGACATAATGCCATTGAGGGTTATCTCTGCCTCTTCCGGAACAGCCTCGGCCGGTTCGTCGGGGATAGGAGCAACAGGAAGGGGAGAAGCTGTTTCTGTTTGTGTGATTTGAATCGGTTTCTCAGCGGAGAGAAAGAATGCGAGGATAAAAGCAGCAAAAAGGGTGGTGACGAGAATAGGGGGTATCACAGGTGCCCTTGCGGGCAATTGATCCTTACGGGGAAGAGAATTTTCTGTTGCAGTGTCACGGAGGGACGGTCTCGGGGGCGTATGTTTTTGAGGCTCGGATGGCTTGGGTTTTGAAGGCGCCGGGCCTGCCTGCCGTCCGCCTGCCGGACGGGCAGGGACAGGCAGGCTTTTGGGCCGGAATTTTTTTTGCTCGATATCGTTTTGGACCTTTTTGAGGGCATCATTAATAATACTCATTATTGGTAAGCCACCTCCTTGGCACAGCTGCAAACGAGTTGTTCGGTGATGGTATCTGTTGCGTTGACATATCCTGAAAGAAGAGCCCGGTCGCACAGAATGTTGATCAAACGCGGGATTCCTTTGGAATAAAGGGAAATGGTTTCAACGGATTCTTTTGTGAAATGCACCGGGGGCGGCAGTCTCGCGTTTTGGAAGCCGCTGGCGACTTTGAGACGATGGTGAATATAATCATGAACTTCGGATGGCTCTAAGGGGAGAATGTGGTAGCGCACAGAGATTCTTTGATTAAGTTGACGCAGGGTAGACAATTTGAGTTTCTTAAGAAGTTCCGGCTGGCCGACGAGAATAATTTGCAGAAGCTTGGTCTTTTCTGTTTCTAAGTTAGAAAGCAGGCGGATTTGTTCCAACTGCCCCACGGTCAGATTTTGCGCTTCGTCAATAATAAGGACAACATTATTGCCCTGACTGGATTGTTCAAGCAGGAATTCATTCAAGGCGTTGTGAAGGGACAATTTGTTTCTAAAATTTCCGGCAATATCAAGATCTTTGACAATGATTTCCAAAAGTTGTTTCCCGGAGAAGTGAGGATTCAGAATCAGGGCGGTTTTAACATTTGAGGTTAAACGGGTTAAAAGAGTGCGGCACAGGGTTGTTTTGCCGGTGCCGATTTCGCCGGTGATGACAATGATCCCTTTGCGTTGTTGAATACCGTAAGTCAGGTGTGAAAAGGCCTCAGCATGGCGGGAACTTTCGAAAAAAAACTCCGGATCCGATGTGACGTTAAAGGGGTCTTCTCTGAGATTGTAAAATTCTCTGTACATCGATTTTATTATAACATGTTGCCAATAGGAGGCAAATTGAAATGCATGTATCCCGGATGGCAAAAAACAATTGTCAGGGTATGATAATGTTGATATAATCCACACAACAGTCGGAAAAAGGAGGCATCCGTATCATGGACGAAAGACGAAAATTTCCACGAACCGCATTCAGAGAGGCTGTGCGGTATGGTTTTGAAGGAAATCGATTCGGAGGCTGGCTCGGGTGTGACTTGAGCGAAGGGGGGATACGGTTGCACGTGAACGGTTTTGTTCCTCTTAAAACAGAAATAAAACTGACTTTTTCATTGGGAACACGGCATGTCCCTGATTTAAGAGGCCGGGTCGTTTGGGTTCAAAAGGTGCCTTGTTCTGAAGGTTATCAGTTGGGCGTAGAATTTAACAATTTCGGTCCGGGATCCCGGGCCGTGACGGATATCCAACAATATGTTGATGAGAATACGTTACCTAAGGAGTTTTAATTATTATGGCAGATGAATCAGGTGGTGGTGTCAAAAATTGTGCAGCTTGCAAGAAGGTGGTCAAAAGAGTGCGAAGATATTATCGTGATGGTAAATATTATTGTACCAATAATTGTTGGAAATCCGCCATGGATAAGATAGCGGCGGAGTCCAAGGCAGAGGTTGAGTCTAAGGCAAAGACCGCGTCTAAACCAGAGACCGGATCTAAGCCAAAGGCCAAAGCCAAAACGGAAGCCGTTAAATGAAAGGAGCCAAGTGAATCAAGAGAGCCTCGGTCAGGAACGGCGGGAACATCCCCGTTTAACAAGCAACATCCCCGTTAAACTCTTTTGCGGGGATAGAGACACGGTTACTGAAACGAAAAATGTGAGCCGCACGGGTGCCTATTGCCAGGTCAATAAATATATTGAACCGATGACAAAGTTAAAGGTGTGTCTTCTGCTTCCATTTAAACGCAACGGTAAGGTCATTACCAAGAAAGTATTGTGTGCCGGGGTGGTTGTCAGGGCAGAGTCGGTTAATTGAAAAACAAGTTTTAATACTTCAATTTATTTAAACCAAAATGAGAAAAAATATGCCGAGTATATATCTGAATAAGTGATTAAGATTGTTGATATTTGATGGAAAACATCCTTAATTTATCACCTTTCCAATCTTTACTCGTCTTAGGCTTGAATGCCTGGATATTCGTTATTTTCCCCGTTATCGTTATTAAGAAACTCAATTATATGACCGGCCTGATGGAAGCGCAGGACGACCCTGATAATCAGGATGGTTGAGACACATGAATAAACCGGTCAGGGTTTTGTATGAAGATGACTGCCTTGTTGCTGTTGATAAACCCTCCGGCCTTTTAGTTATTCCTTCCCCGGGAAATGAGAAAAACACCCTTGTTAATATTATCAATGAACAATATGATTGCCTTGAAACAGAGGGAGGCGTGTCCTCTCACCGGCGGGGAAGATTGCATCCCTGTCACAGGCTTGACAGGGAGACATCCGGGGTCATTATCTTCGCACGGGGAAAAAAGAATCAGCAATTGATGATGCGGGAGTTTCACCGGCGGGCGGTTAAGAAGAAATATGTTGCCTTTGTCCGTGGACAGATGGAAAAACGAAAAGGGGAAATCCGGGGCACGGTTTGCCCGGTCGGTCACGCCCGCGGCCCTGCCCGAGGCAAGGCCCGCGGCAGGGCGAAGTTCGCCGTAACACGCTATAACGTCAGGGCTGTTAAAGAGCAATTCAGCGTTGTTGATGTTTTTCCGGAAACAGGGCGGACAAATCAGATCCGTATTCATTTTCGCAAGATCGGGCATCCTTTGCTGGGAGAACGTGTTTATGCCTTTGGCAAAGATTTCCCGCTGAAATTCCGCCGGCTGGCCTTACATGCCGGAGAATTGGCCTGGTGTCATCCGGTTCGCAAAAAACAAGTCAGGGTTTTTTCAGAATTACCGAAGGATATGAAGGATTTTCTAAGAGAACAGGAGGTTGCCATTGCAAACCGTTGAAATTAAAGGGAAATCCCTTAATGAACTTTCAGTATTATGTCACGCGGTTGCCGTTGAGAAGGGGTTTTGGGACAAGGAGCGCAATACCGGCGAGGCGCTGATGCTTATCGTCACGGAGTTGGCCGAGGCCATGGAGGCCCACAGGATACAGGATCCGGAAAATTTTAAAGAAGAACTTGCCGATACCTTTATACGGTTGTTTGATTTATGTGGAGGACTTAAGATCGACATTGAAGAGGCCATCGCCAAGAAGACGGCGCGAAATAAGACCCGCCCTTATAAACACGGAAAGGTTTGTTAAAAGGAATGCGAAAGAACAGGAAATTATTACTGGTTTTGTTAATCATTTCATGTCTCGGCTGTGTGAGTGTGCACATCCCTGTTTATCTTCCGGATAAAAATCTTTATGTCAAAAGATTTTATGCGACTCACGACAAGGCCTTGGCCGTGATTACCCGGGTCATCGAGGAGTTGGGATGGCAGATTGAAGGGACAACAGACCCTTCCGTTTATGAACAAAACCGTACCCATGATTTGGATGGGAAAGAGATCCTCCTTTTTACAAATGTCCGCCAGACACCCTTGTTCCTGGGAACACGGTACGCGAAGATAAATATTTTTGTGCGGTCGAAAAATGAAATTTCCGAAATTGAAATAAGATATATTACGGTGACGTCATTATTTTCTTATAATATAGAAAGCTACCGGAATAATAGCGCTGTTCAAAGAATTTTCAGCCGGATCACGAGCTTGTTGAGTGAATGAGTTTGTCCTGAAAAGTCCATTTCACCCTGTTGCCGAGCAAGCCGGTGCGGTTGACCGGTTGGTCAAAAATTGTAAAAAAGGTACCCCGGCTCAGGTTCTCCTCGGGGTTACGGGAAGCGGAAAGACATTTACCCTTGCCAACGTCATCGAAAAAATTAACCGTCCGACCCTGATCATCTCTCACAATAAAACATTAGCCGCCCAGCTTTACAGCGAATTCAGAGAATTCTTTCCGGATAATGCCGTGGAATATTTTGTGAGCTATTATGATTACTATCAGCCGGAGGCGTATATCCCGCAAACCGATGTTTATATCGAGAAGGATGCCTCCATTAACGACTGCTTAGACCGCCTGCGGCTGGCTGCTACGACATCTTTGATGTCCCGGCGGGACGTCCTGATAGTGGCCAGTGTGTCCTGTCTTTATAATCTTGGTTCTCCGGACGATTACAGGGAACGTCTCCTCTATCTTGAAAAAGGACAGGAAATCGACAGGGACGAGGCCTTAAGGCAGTTGATTGCCATCCAGTACGAACGCAATGATTATGATTTCAGCCGCGGGAAGATCCGGGTACGGGGCGACGTTGTTGAGGTCTTTCCGGCGTACCGGCAGGATGCCATCCGGGTAGAATTTTTTGGAGACGAGATTGAAAAGATTTCACAGATTGATCCGGTTTCCGGGAATGCAAAAATGGAACTGTCCAAAGTGGCTGTTTATCCGGCGAAGCATTTTATTGTTTCCCAGTCGAACATGGATCAGGCCTTAAAAGAAATTGAAGACGAGTTAAAGGAAAGGGTGGCTTACCTTAATAAAAAAGGGAAGCTGTTGGAGGCCCAACGGCTTGATACGCGGACCCGTTATGACATGGAGATGTTGAAGGAGGCAGGATACTGTCATGGGGTGGAGAATTATTCGCGTGCCTTGTCGGGCCGCCCGTCAGGAAGCCGGCCGTTCTGTCTGTTGGATTATTTTCCAAAGGATTTTTTGGTTCTTATTGACGAGTCGCATGTGACGGTTCCCCAAATTCGCGGCATGTACGCGGGTGACCGCGCGCGCAAGGAAACCCTGGTGGAACACGGGTTCCGGCTGCCGTCATGCCTGGATAATCGCCCTTTGCGATTTGATGAATTTACAGGACTTGTCAAACAATGGATCTTTGTCTCGGCCACGCCGAGCCCTTATGAAATCAAAGAAAGCCGGGGGAATGTTGTTGAGCAGATTATCCGGCCGACCGGGATTGTGGATCCTCCGGTTATTGTGAAACCCACCGCCGGACAGGTCGATGATCTCATCGAGCAGATTAAAAAACGCGCGCGCAAGCATGAAAGGGTTTTGGTGACAACATTAACCAAGAAAATGTCTGAGGATCTTACTGATTATCTTCAGGAGAAGGGCATAAAAGTTAAATATCTTCATTCGGACATTGAGACCATTGACCGGGCTAAAATCTTGCAGGATTTAAGAATGAAGAAATTCGATTGCATTGTGGGTGTTAATCTTTTAAGAGAAGGACTGGATTTGCCGGAGGTGTCTTTGGTGGCTATTTTTGATGCAGACAAGCAGGGATTTTTACGCTCGCAAACTTCGCTTATTCAGGTGGCGGGCCGCGCGGCACGGAATGTCAACGGAGAGGTGATCATGTACGCTGACTCTGTCAGTCCTGCCATGCGGGGCGTGATCAAAGAATTTGACCGGCGCCGGACGATTCAATCGGAATTTAATAAAAAGCATCACATCACCCCCGCAACGATCCGCAAAGCCATTAAACAGGGTATTGAAGAATGGGCCGAAGAAGATTCCAGGGAATTAGTGCTAAAGGTGACAGGGCAGGATGAGGAAGGGTTTGCCCTGGCTTCTTTTATATCTGACCTGGAACACCGGATGGAATCTGCCGCCCGGAACCTCCAATTCGAAAAAGCCGCTGTCATTCGGGATAAGATAGAGGAGATTAAAAATGCTGCTTGCCGTTGACGTAGGCAATACGTCCATCACACTCGGGGTATTAAAGGGGAAGAGGGTTGTTAAGACGTTTCAGATGGAAACGGTTCTTAAACCATCTCTATTAAGAATACGCTTGAAAAAGATGTTAAAAAGCGTGCGGCGCAAGCATCCTGACATCAACGGAGTTATTATTTGCAGTGTTGTCCCCGGAGTTGTGGGCGCGGTGAAATCCGCGATCAAAAGGGAACTTCATTTAAAACCGGC
>CBDUYP010000024.1:0-9707 GCA_965371485.1 uncultured bacterium | reverse complement strand
AATTCCTATACTACAAAACACCCAGAACATCATCACCGGCAGAAGGGAAAAAAGGATCCGGTTCATGGACGCCTGCAGCCACCATTTGATTTCAAAATAGGTGTTCATGTCATAATAAGCTAAAGTTATCGCCGTATAAAGGGCCAGAAAGAGAGGAAGGATACGGATGTCTTTGCGCCAACACTTCCCTGTGCTTAAGAGGATCCCTGCCGCGCAAAGAATCCAGATACCGTTCCATTTCGGACTTTTCAACTCCATCAAGAAAAATGCCAATATCATCTTAAGACGGTAAAGTGTGACCGGGCTTTCATGAGAGAAAAAACCGTTCACGTATGTCTGATTTCCCGGCGAATAGAGAATTTTAAAGATGATCGTCGGGATAAAGGATAAAAGGCATGCGGCCAAAAGCACGCCAAGAACCTTTCTTTTGTTTAAATGAACACTGTCTGGTTTTGTGAACAACATGAAGGCAAGACAGACCATCAGAAGAGCCGCCACCATCCCTTCCGGTTTGGTAAAACTTAAAAATCCCAGGAACAGCCCTGACAACAGGGCATAAGCCGATCCGTCTTTTTCTTTCATCATTTTCATAAGACAGTAAAGGGCGGCCAAGGCAAAATATCCCAGGACGATGTCGCTGTATTGACTTGTTGCCAGGGTGTTGTAAAACGGCAGGGTTAAAAGCAAAAGCGGGGCGGCAACGGAAAAATAACTTTTTGTCATCTGCCGCAGAATCGAAAACAGCAATCCGGCTGTCAGGAATGCAAACAGGATCGACGTTATTAAAGGGGTTATCGTCGGGGCGGTGTCTAAGAATGTCCATCCCCAGACATTGACAAGCGGCAGGAGCAGCGGATAGTGAGGGCTGGAACGCCAGAGAATCGGATCCAAAAAGTTTTTCCATTGATCTCCCCCCAACAGAAGGCATTTCGCTTTGAAATTCCACACGGACCAGGCATCCCATCCGCCCATGGGATAAAATCCGGCTTCTATCCATACGGGAATCATGGCCAAAAGAATAAGGAGAAGAGGCGCGGTTGTTTTCAGATGGAATACCGGCCGATTATCTGCGGGGGATTCAGGCCGCTGGTATTTGTTAAAAAGAAGAATGAGGATGATGACGGCATGGACGGCGAGGCTTAAGGGTTTATTGAGATGGCCTAAGCATACAAAACTTATGAAAGAGATATACGCGCTTAATCCCAGGCCCAATCCGCCGGCGAGAAAGAGCGAGACGAGAAGATCGGGCTTGGGGCGCTCCCGCCTTTGGCGGGGCGAGCCTATTTTGCGGAAAAGAAAATCGATGCATAAATATCCTGTTAAGAAAGATATCAGGAAGGGTGTCAGGGTGAGGACAAGTTTCATCTTTGAAACTTCCGGTTTCTTGTCAGGATGATGCCGAATTGGTTTTTGCGCACAGGCACGGCACGGATTTCTTTTATTTTTTTCAAAGCCACCTTCGGACTCGAGCAATCGAAAAGGACATATTCATGTTGGGTATTATTCAAATCAAGGATCACAGGGGCCAGGGTATACTGCGCCTGTGAAAACTGGAGGGCGTCCTGGCGGTTGTCCATGTCTTTGTCCGTGTAATAGCCGATATAGTCGACGCCGCGTAAAATATCGTTGAGGCCTGAGAACTTGAATCCCGTGAAGACATAGGGGAAGGTTTTACGCTGTTGTTTCATTTTTAAGATGTCTTTGCCGAGTGTGAAGATGTTGAGGCATAATACGGCTGCAACGAGGAGGATAAAGAAAGTCCGTCTTTTTGTCATAAATTGATTCTACTATAAAACACCCTGATTGCAAACCGCGTCATAAACTTTTCAAGGCTAAACTCCGGGGCTAAACTTTCCCATATTTAAACTTTCCTGATATACTGTAAATTAGTATAATACATAATATTATATTACTGACAGGAGATGAATTTGATCACATTGGGTGTTATCGGCTGCGGTCATTGGGGTCCCAATCATATCCGCGTTTTCAATCAATTGTCAAACTCACACGTTGCCATGTGCTGCGATCTTGATGAGGAAAGATTGAAGGCGGTTAAATCGTTATTCCCGCATGTCAAGACAACGACCGACTACAAAAAGATATTAAAGAATAAACAGGTGGATGCTGTTTGTATTGCCTCTCCGACGGACACGCATTTTCAGCTTACCCAGGAAGCCCTTAAGCAGAACAAGCATGTGTTTTGTGAGAAACCCCTTGCCCTGACGCCGGAGGAATGCTTGGCGCTCAAGGATTTGGCGCAGGAGCATAAGAAGATATTGATGGTCGGGCATGTCTTTGTGTTTAACCGCGGCATCGTTAAGCTTAGGGAGTACATCCGGTCCGGGGAACTGGGGTCTATTCAATATGCTCATAGTGAGCGGACCAATTTGGGCCCGTTTCGCTATGATGTCAATGCCCTTTGGGATCTGGCCCCGCATGATATTTCCATATTTAATTATTTATTCGATGCCTGTCCCGCGAATGTCTCGGCGCGGGGATTGAAATGTTTGGGACCGTCTCTGGAGGATTTGGCCTTTGCCTCGCTGGAATACCCAGATAATATTTTGGCGAATGTGCATGTCAGCTGGTTAGATCCCAAGAAGGTGAGGCAGATCACGATTGTCGGGGATAAAAAGATGGTCATTTGGGATGATTTGGATAATATCGGTCCGATAAAACTTTATGATAAACACGTCGAGAAAACGCGGCGGTTTTATGAAACGTACGGGGAATTTCAGCTTTTGTCTCGGGAAGGGAGTATTACCATCCCGAATATCGGTTTTCATGAACCGCTCAAAGACCAGGGGCAGTATTTCATCGACAGGATTGAAAAGAATGAGGTGCCCGAGCGCGCGGACGCGCAAAAGGCGTGTGATGTGGTGAAAACGCTGTGCGCGATACAGGAATCCATGGATCAGAACGGAACACCCGTTAAAATAAATTAGGCGCTGCTGCGCCTAATTTACGAGGCGCGTTAGGAATTTTCACCTTAATCTGCCTACTCTAAAATTTAGGGAAGGCAGATTAAGGTGAAAATTCCTATGCTTAAATATCATGGCGGATTATTTTCAACATGAAACAGCTTGCATTGCTCCGGCGGCCCGGATCGGGGAGGGGACCAGGATCTGGGCCTTTGTCAATATTCAGGACGGGGCGCTCGTCGGCAGCGAATGTAACATTTGTGACGGATGTTATGTCGAGAAAGGGGCTGTTGTCGGCAATCATGTGACACTCAAAAACGGCGTGAGTGTCTTTGACGGGATCACCCTTGAGGATGATGTGTTTTGCGGTACGGGGGTGGCTTTTATTAATGACCGCCGTCCGCGCAGTCACAGAGGAAACGAGTGGATTTTAGAAAAAACATGTGTTAAAAAAGGCGCGACCATCGGCAGCAATGCCGTTGTTTTGTGCGGTATTACTGTCGGGGAATATGCCGTGATCGGGGCCGGCAGTGTTGTGACAAAGGATGTGCCTGCCTACACGATCGTTACCGGGAATCCCGCCGGGCGCAAAGGATATGCCTGCCGTTGCGGGCAGACATTGGGGACGGATTTAATATGCCGCTGCCATTTGGAATATGTTCTTGAGGGTCAGGTTTTAAAGATAAAGGAATAAGTCACACTACGTAGTCACTACGTAGTGTGATTTCAAAGACAAATTACGATGAACAACGTGCTGGTTTGCCCGGTCGCTTACAATGAAAATATTAAGCTGAAGAATGCGATTGAACGGTTTTTGAAATGTTCCTGCCGGGAGCGGGTGGATTATCTTATTGTCGACGATGCTTCCACCGACGGGACCACAGAGATGATCAGGACATTTGAATCTCAGGGAGTCAAGACGATTAAACATCCTTCCCGCATGGGCGTGGGGGCTGCGATCCGGACAGCCATGCGGCATGCGGTTGCCAAGGGCTACGAGGTTATTGTCATCATGGCGGGAAACGACAAAGATAATCCCGAAGAAATTTCTTGTTTGATGGATCCCATTCTTGAGGGGAAATATGATCTTGTGCAAGGGTCCAGGTACAAAAACGGCCGCAGGGTCGGGGGGGACATGCCTTTTTACCGAAAGATCGCCACCCGCGTGCATCCTTTTCTTCTTTCTTTTATTGCCAAAAAAAGAGTGACAGACAGTACCAACGGTTTCAGGGCCCTGCGGCTTTCTCTCCTTGAAGACCGGCGTATTGATTTAGACCAACCGTGGCTGAACAGGTATGAACTGGAACCGTACCTTCTTTTTAAAACAATAACGCTGGGATACCGTTTTAGAGAGGCGCCGGTGACCAAGATTTATCCGTCGAGGAAATTGGGATACACCAAGATGCGTCCTGTGACGGGATGGTGGAGTATTTTAAGACCCCTGATTTATTTGGGGTTGGGGATTAAGAAATAATTTTGTTAATTCCCCCGCCAAAGGCGGGGTCATTAAGGAGGCAGACATGAAAAAATTTTTAGCAGGCTGTTTTATTCTCGCTGTGTTTTCAGGATGCAGCGCGGGCACCGAAAGGATCAAGACATTCATTACGGATCCGCCGAGTTTACTGCAGGATCCTCATTACGCGCAACATCAAACGGCCATGAATGATTTGGAGAAAGAATATTTACACAAACAAATCACTTACGCCGAATATCTTGAGAAGAAAAAACAGCTCGAGGAAGACTACACCAGGGAAGTCCAGGCCCGGGAGAGGGACATGGGGGATTTCCGAAGTGAAAGAGCAAGGTAGGCGATGAAACTTTACGGTAAAGTTCCGGTCATTGAACGCTTAAAGTCGGATCCCACGAGCATCAAAAAGATTTACATTGAGCACGGGCATGAAGACGCCGGGTACATTCGCAAAAAGGCCAGGAAGTGGGGAATTTCTATTCATGAGGCGCCCAAATCGAAAATACAAAAAATGGCAAGGAGTGTCAATGCCCAGGGGGTGCTTATTGAGATCGGAGATTTTCCTTACATGCCTTTTGCACAGTTAATGGAGACGGTCGTCAAAAAGAATCACGCGCTGCTTTTTTTGGACAGCCTGAGTGATCCGCAAAACCTCGGCGGTATTATTAGGAGTGTTGCTTGTCTGGGCTCCTTTTCCATTGTGCTGCCGACCCACAAATCCGTGAGTATTACCGAGGCTGTTTTGCGCGTGGCCTGCGGCGGGGACAATTACGTTGACATCTCAAGGGTGTCCAATCTCAGGCAGGCGATTGGCGAGGCAAAAAAAGCGGGATTTTGGATTGCCGGGGCGGTTGTCAAAGGGGGCCAGGACCCCCGCGAGGTAACATTGCCGTTTCCTTTTGCCCTGGTTCTGGGGTCCGAACACAAAGGTGTCCGGGATGTCCTTCAAAAACAAATGGATTTAACGTTAACGATCCCGATGGCGCAGTCAAGATTGTCACTCAATGTCGCCCACACCGCCACACTTCTTTGTTACGAAGTCTTGCGCCAGAGAAACAGAAGGACATCCGGGAAATGAAGACACGTCGCAAAGGGAAAGCTCGGACAAAGCAGGCGGCCGCCACCGTGTCCGCAGAAACGGTCGCGGTGGATTTTTTTGCCGAGGCAGGGCTTCTCAAGCACGTGAAACGCAGCGGATGGTGGGTTGCCGGGATTAAGGATCCGGAGAGTGTTGCCGAACATTCTTTCCGCGCGGCCGTGATCGGATTTTATCTTGCCTTTCTCGAAGAAGCAGACCCGTTTCAGGTTGTTTCCATGTCTCTTTTTAATGACATTCACGAGGCCCGGATCAATGACCTGCACAAGATGGGGCATTATTACATTGATTTTAAGCACGCGGAGAAAAAGGTCTTTAAAGATCAGGTCGCAAGATTGGACCAAAGGGTCAAGTCCCAACTGGAAAAGCTGCGCCATGATTACGACAGGCAAAAGTCCCGGGAGAGTCTTATTGCCAGGGACGCGGACATCCTGGAATGCCTTCTGCAGGCGAGAGAATATTACGACAGCGGACACACCAAGGCCGAATGTTTTTTTGCCAAGGCACCGGAACTCTTAAAGACAAAGAGCGCCAGAAAGATGTGGCGGCAGATGTCCCTCGAAGGGGGCGCGCCGGGCAAGAAGGGCGGCAGGGCAAAATGGGACACCAGCCGTTGGTGGCAGAGCGTTGTTAAATTTGAAAGGTAACAGGAAACGTGAGACGTTGTTTGTTGTTCTTTGTTATCCTCGGGGTCACAGGATGTGCGAGCTTCGGTGTTTACAATGAGGCCACGGGCCGGCGGGAATTTATTTTTATTTCGACACAAGAAGAGGTTGCCATGGGAGGCAACCTCCACCGGCAAATCGCTGAAAAATACCCCCTGGCAAAAGAGGGCATGCGGGCCACACGCATCCAGAGAATCGGTCAAAGCCTGGCGCGGGAGTCAGACCGCCGGGATTACACGTACCGTTTTTACTTAGTCGAAAAAGAAGAGCTCAATGCCTTTACGATTCCCGGGGGGCGCATTTACATTTTTACCGGCCTGGTGGATGCCTTAGGTTCGGACGACCGGATCGCTTCTGTCCTGGCCCATGAAATCGGACACTGCGCGGCCCGGCACACGATTAAGAAGTTTCAGGCTGCCATCGGGTACGAATTGATCGGAGGGCTCATCTTCAGCCGGGCAGGGAAGGCGAAAAGCATTGCGTCGTTAGGTTCCGGCACCGTCATGAATTTGATTTTTTCGGCTTACGGCAGGCAGGATGAATATGAAGCGGACAGATTAGGCGTCAAATACATGGCCGCGGCAGGGTATGATCTTTACAGTATGGTTGAGGCGCTTGAAATCCTTAAACGGAAATCAAAGGGAGCGGATGCACCGTTGATTTTAAGGACGCATCCGCATCTGGCCGACAGAATCACGGCCGTCAAACAGGAAATTGAAAAGCGCCCGTGGAGTTCCGCGGATTAAAGTCCCGACAGTCACCCCCGCCAACGGCGGGGAGGACTCCGCTAAAAGCGCAGAGGCGGGGCATCGGGGTAAAGGAGTTTTCATGGAACGCATCGGTATCGCCGCCAGCAAGATGGCGCAGGGCAGGTTGCTGCTTTACAACGTGTACGTGGTCTTCATCTCATTTTTGTTTTCCTTATTGATATTTTTTATCGCGGGATCGTCGATTGTTCTCGCGCTGATTGTCATCGGATATGTTGTCCAGGGGATTTTGCCGGGTGATTTCAGGGAAGATTGGCTTAAGGTAATCCGGGTTTGCATGATTTCTCTCACCGTTGTGGTGAGCGGTGTTAATCTTTTCGCGATCCTGAAAAATATTAAGATAAAATGAAAGAACCCGTCGAAGACAAAGGAGAAGACCGTTTGGAATCGAAAACATTCCAGGAAGCCAAAAGGCTTTTTGAAACGATTTTCAACAATTCAGCCGCCGCGATTATTGTTACGGATCAAGAGGACATCATTACGGCCTGGAATCCTTTTACGGAAAAAATGCTGGGGATGAATAGAAAAGAATTGTTCAACATGCCGGTCAAAGACCTTTATCCGGACGAAGAATGGCAGCGGATGTGTTCGCTCAAAAAGAACCGGCAGAACATGATGCCGGAGGTGGAAACCCGATTGTACAAAAAGGGCGGCGATATTTTGGATGTGAGCGTGTCGCTTTCATTCCTTAAGGAAGAAGGGGAAAAGACGACAGGCGCCATTAGGATTATCCGGGACATTACGGAACAAAAACGTGTCCGGGAAATGTTGCTTAAGTCCAAGACCACAGCAGAGGAGGCCAGCCGGGCGAAGAGTTTATTCCTGGCGAACATGTCTCATGAGGTGAGAACCCCGATGAATACGATTCTGGGGATGATCGACTTAACATTAGACACGGAGTTGACCGAAGAACAGCGCGACAATTTGACAACGGTCAAAACAGCTGCCGACATTCTGCTCAGTCTTTTAAACGACATCCTGGACCTCTCCCGCGCCGAGTCCGGCAAGGTCCAGTTAGAAGAAATTGAATTCAACATAAAAAATATCATCAAGAGTGTTTGCAAGGGGCTGTCTGTTTTGGCCCGGGAGAAGGGATTGGAACTGGCATGGGACATCGCGGGTGATGTCCCGGAAATATTGATCGGGGACCCTGTGCGCATCCGGCAGGTTTTGGTAAACCTCATTAATAATGCCATCAAGTTTACCTTTAAGGGTAAGATCATGACAACCGTCAAGGTCAACTCCGTTAAGGCCCAAAGATGTGAATTGCAGGTGGCTGTCACCGATGAAGGCGTCGGGATTTCCAAAGACAAAACAGAGAGAATCTTCGAGGATTTTACCCAGGCCGATGCTTCGACGACACGTCAGTTCGGGGGAACCGGATTGGGTTTGTCGATATCCAAAAAACTGGTCGAGATGATGCAGGGACGCATCTGGGTGGAAAGTGAGGAATTTAAAGGAAGCACGTTTTTCTTTACGGCGCAGTTCAATGTTCTGCCGAAGGCCCAAGACACCGGACAGGTTCTGTCTGCGACGGAAGAATCCTCTGTCCCGGCCCCCTTGGGGGATCAACCGGAAAGCAGTTTAAGGCAATTGACGATTCTGCTCGCCGAGGATAATATCGTCAATCAAACCATTACAGCCCGCATGCTGGAAAAAAGAGGGTGGACGGTTAAAACAGCTGATAACGGGAAAGAGGCGTTGACGTATTTAGAGAAGGAGCCGTTCGACCTTATTCTCATGGATGCCCAAATGCCTGTCCTCGACGGGTATGAAGCCACACGGTCCATCCGGGAAAGTGAAAAGAAAACAGGAAAACACATCCCGATCATTGCCCTGACGGCGCGGGCCATGACCGGGGACCGGGAAAAATGTTTAGACAGCGGCATGGACGGGTATGTCTCAAAGCCTATTGACCGCCCTGTATTGTACGGAGCCATTGAGGATTTGCTTTTAAAAAGGAGCGCGTCGTGAAAAAAAAAGTTCTGGATATGGAAGAGGTGATGGAAAGGGTGCAGGATGACCGGGAACTTTTCATGGAATTATTAGAGATTTTTCAGGAAGATTACGCGGAAAAAAGAAAGCAGCTCGACGGATTGATCACGCAAAATCATTTAAAGCAGATCAGGGATGTCGCCCATTCGATCAAAGGGGCCTCCGGAAATATCTCCGCAAAATCCATTGAGGCCTCCTGCGAAACAATCGAACGCGCGGCAGAAGAAGGAAACATGGTTCTTGTTCAGGAAACCATCCCCCTGCTGGACCGGCAATTTTCCGAACTCCAAGCCCGTATTGTTCAGTTAAAGGAGGCCCCTGAGACGCCTTGAAAGCCATCTTTACACTCATTGTTTTAGGCACCCTCGCCTATGCCAATGCCGTATCCCACCCTTTTGTCCACGACGATGTGGTCTTCATCAAGAACAATCCCCGTATTCATGACCTGAGTCATCTGCCTTCGATGTTTTCTCGCGCGCCGCACGCGCCTCTTGCGAAAAATACCGGGGAAAATATCAGGGAAGATACCGGGGGAAATATCGGGAAAAATACAGAGGAAGTCCCCCGGGGAATTCTGAACCCTTATTACCGTCCGATGATCGAACTTCTTCAAAGAATCCAGTGGCGGCTGTTTCATTTTAGCGCGCCCGGGTATCATCTCTTTAACATCCTTGTCCATGTCACCAACGGTATTCTCATCTTTATGCTTCTGCAGCATGTTCTTCTTAAACCCATGCCCTCTGTCAAGCGGCGCAAGATTTCTTTCTGCGCTGCTCTTTTATTTCTCATTCATCC
>CBDUYP010000023.1:0-9710 GCA_965371485.1 uncultured bacterium | reverse complement strand
GCCGGTTTTAAGATAGGAGACATCATTACAGCGATAGACGGGATTCAAGTTAAAACCATGAATATGCTAAACAAGTTAACCTTAAACGGAAAAGTGAAATCCGCGACAGCAGAAATTTTAAGAGGCCCGGATAAGTTATATATTTTCGTTCAGGGAGAAATCTCAAAAGGAGTGGTCCAAAGAGCCGCCTTCAATTTCAACCAACCGTTATTATCACCCGGGATAATACCCCCGCATCCTACTTTAACAGTTAACCCCGGACCTGCCGCTTCATTACCGCCTGTGGAAGGCCATTGGGTAGGGATGGAGACCTTGAATTTAACGAAACAGCTTGCCCTTTTTCTTGATATCCCAACGAACATTAGAGGGGTGGTCATTGATGAAGCCGTTATGGAGGCGCAAGACGCCGGTCTTATGGCCGGAGATGTTGTTGTCAAGGTCGGCTCTATGAATACATTCACTCTTAAACAATTCAAAGCAGCCACACGGGTCATTGCCGCACAAAGGGTCGTTGATGTCGTTGCTTACCGCAAGGGAAAGTACCGCACATTTATCATAACATCTGTATGGCCGGTCGGTTCTGCGCAAATGGAGACGGCTCCGATGATAAGAAGCGGGGCTGTCGCTCCTCATAGGTACCGGGGAGCGTGCACAGACTGCCATTCCATCGGAAAAACCGGGAATCTGCCAAAAGATACAGGGGACTTACTTAATTTAAATGCGCCTCCGATAACACGGGGAGCCAAAGCACCTCATCGATGGCGCGGCAAATGTACAATCTGTCATAAAATTATTAAATGAAAAATCGTCTTCATCCTGAAAAAAATCCTCCTCTTATCAACCGGGCGGGTTTTTTAATAAGGGACAATACCACGGTCGCCAAAGAAGGGATGGCCTTCTATCTTGATACCTTATGGAAGCTTCCGGGCGCGTATGCTGCCGGCAGAGATCAAATGAAGTCGGCACAACTGTTACGAAGACGGATAAAAAGTTTTGAAGATATTCATGCTATTAAAAACAAAATTGATGAATCCAAGACTCAAATAAATTCTATAAAAGAATGGGTAAATTTAGCAAAAGAAGGCACATGGGATAAGGAAATCAAAAGAACGATCGATCAATTCGGCCTCACCTCAGACAAACTGAATGAAAAAGTCGAATTGTTGGGACTTGATTATCAGTATTTTGCGGATTCGTTCTTAAGCTGCCGCAAAGATGAACTCACCGCGTTTTTTCAAGGGAAGAATGCAGATTATCAGAAAGAAGAGATCACGAGTTGTTTAGCACAAGTGGGATTGTTAGGGGACAGAGTCGAAGAAACATCCGCCAAAGCGAATGACCTGGAAACGGATGTGGAGAAATTTGTAGACAATAAAGTATCCCGCGCCACGGTAAGCAAACCCAAACGCGGATCAGGCAAGATGCCACAAAATGACTGCGCCCGTCTATACGATACCCTCAAACGGGTTATCCTTGTATTAAAACTGGCCACATTAGGCGCGTATTATGTCGCCAGGGCCTTTGTTTTTATGATCAAGTATTTTATACTTTTGCCTGCTTCCTTTATTGAAGGGATCATGGACGCCTCAAAAAGAAAAACCAGGAAGGAGCAAGCATGACAAAATTCATTTTGGCCCTGATAGCAGCGATTTTTCTTACGGTTTTTACCATACAGAATATCGATCAGGTCAATCTGCAGCTGCCTTTCGTGCAAAACCCATTCAGTATACGATTGATATATCTGCTACTGACGACCTACATCATAGGTGCCATGAGCGCGTATCTCTGGCTAACAGGGCGGCAATGGAAAATTTCCAAGAGAAAGAGAACCTCTGATAAAGAAGCAAAAACCTTAGATGATTATCTATAAAAATGGATCCGACGGTTTATGAAATGTGATGATTGTGAAAAATGCGGCCGGAAAGTAGGATGGATCGGTTTCTATTCGACATTGGGACTTGGTCTTTTTAAATTATACATCAGCATCATCAGCGGATCCCGTGCGCTTATGGCGAGCGCTTTTTGCTCTTTGACCGATGTCGCCAGCGCCATCAGCATCATCGCCAGCAATAATATCACCCGCAAGCCCCGCAGTCCCCAATATCCTTATGGGTATGGTAAAATAGAGTTTGTCGTCTCGGTGATCGTGAGTGTTTCTATTTTAGTGAGCGCTTTATTCCTGTTTGTAAATTCTTTCTCCCTTATCGTAAGAAAGATCCATATCACGCCGCGCTGGATAGCCTTTTTTGCCGCCATTATAAGCAGTATTTTAAGCTTGATGAAATACCGGTATGCGAAATGCGTCGCGAACGAACTGCACAGCCCTGCCATACAGGCGCATGCGGATCACAATAAGACAGACGGCATAACCGCCCTTTGTGTCGCATTCGGAATTCTCTTTGCCAGAATGGGTCTTGGATTTATGGATCCCCTCATTGCTGTTTTTGAAACCGCGCACGTTTTATTTGCAACCGGAAAGGTATTTGCGCGGGGGACAAGGGGACTCTTGGATGCCTCTGTGCCGCATGATAAATTACTTAAAATAGAAAATGCCAGTTGTAAAGTTGACGGAGTAAAAAGCATAGCAAATTTAAGGGCCAGACAATCCGGTCAGGATATATTCGTTGATATTTGTGTGATTTTAAAAGAAGATATCAACGCCGGCCAGGCGAGTTTTCTTAAACAGAAGGTCATCCGTAATATTTTTGAATTTGTTCCACAAACAAGGGATGTGCTTGTGAGACTGAAGACATAATTCAATGAAGATTGATGAAAAATGTATCGAGTGCGGGGGGAAAATTCCCTGGGTCTGTTTTGTAGGGAACTCTGTTCTCGCTGTTTTCAAAATCCTGGTAGGAATTATCTCCGGAAGCAAGGGGTTGATTGCCGACGGATTGCACTCGGGCAGTGATGTCCTGGCAACGGTCATGGTCATTATCAGCTTGAAAATCTCTGAAAAAGATGCGGATCGCACCCATCCCTGGGGATACGGAAAGATTGAATATGTCGGGTCCACGCTTGTCTATATTATCCTTTTTTTACTCGGCGGCTATATCTTTATCGATGCGACCAGGGACATCATCACACAAAAATTCGGTCCTCCCCATATCATATCCCTTTTTGCCGCTTTGGTCTCTATTGCCGCCAATATCATCCTTTCCAGTTATGGATTCTGCGCGGGAACACGGTTGAATTCACCCGCGATGATCGCCAATGCCAATGAGAATAAGGCGGATATGTTATCATCCTTTGCTGTTGTGTTAGGAATCACAGGCGCGCACATGGGCTTCGCCTTTTCCGATTCCCTGGCCGCGATTGTCGTTGCCCTGATTATCTTAAAAATGTCAGGATCGCTGTTTTTGGAGGCCATAGAGGGGCTGATGGATAAATCAATCGATAGAAAAGCTATCGGTCAGATCAGAGATATCGCGCTTAATCAAAAAGGCGTGTACGGAGTCAGCCGCATTCAAACGAGGAAACTGGGAGGCAAATCCTGGATTGATATGGAAATATTGGTAGATCATCATCGCAGCGTAACCCAGGCGAATGTCATATGCGCCGAGGTGCGAACCGCCATCTTACGGCGGGCGATACATATTCTGGATGTTGTTGTCTCTTTTAACTCGAATCGTCAGAAACCTTATACGTATTCCGAAAAATTGCCGGGTCAGAAGTCTTTCAAAACGAAAACAAGAGAGAGAATCTTCGGTTTTAGATGATCACACAGAAAAACAAACAACAGAAGCCCGGCACAGAAGATATCAATGCTAATTTTCTTTTTGTGCTCAAAGAGATCCTTTCTTCCGGAGATGACATCTGCCGGGAAGTTGATCTTATCGCGGCTGAAAATGAAATTTTACACAATTCGCAAAAAAACCGCTACCGGTTGGTTGACCTCATCATAAAAAGACGCGCCGGTATTTCCAAGGGCGTCGGTATTGCCGCCGGGGCGCCTTCGGTCATACCCGGTATAGGCATGATCGGAACAACCGCGTTTATGGCAACCGTCGAATTTATCAGTCTGATAAGGCTTCAAGTTGAGATGTGTCTATCCATAGCCTATGTTTATGACAAAAGCTTAGACCATGACCGCCTCCTGGAAGCGCTTGGGATTATCGGGTGGCAGTATGACAAAAGGAACCGGGGACAATTGGATAAGTTCGCTTTAAAAAGCGGTGTTAAAAAAGCGGTCAAGAGCTATGTCAAAAAGGGCATGCTGCTTACAATGGAGAGGATTGTGACACGTATTGAATTAGCCGCGGCCGAGAAAAGCCTTTCGCGTTTTATTCCTTTTCTCGGGATGCCTATTGCAGCAGGAATGAATTATTGGGAAGTACGATCCGTTGGAAAATTAGCTAAAATGTATTATGGTTAAATGAAATGAATGGAGGATGATCATGGAAGAATCTTTACTTAAGAATAATGCCGAAAAGGGGTTGAAACCCGACTCTGGGGGCATTCAGGAAAAGAAGAACGCGACAAAAGCCCGCTTTAAAGAACAAAATAAGACAGGAATTCTGGACGATATCAAGAACAAGATTTCCGCGGCCGGCTCGCGCACCAAAAGTAAAACAGCGCGTTACGATGAAAGCCTTATAACGAAGACAACCTATTTTTTGCATCTTATGTTAATCTTTTCCGGCCGGATAACCAAACAGCTTATGGAGTCCTATAAGCGCGTTTTTGATTTCCCTGAGGAAGAATCAGGTAATATCTATCTCACGCTGGGTATGGATTTCCTGGCAAAAGAAGATTACACCCAGGCCATCGCGTCATTCAAGAAATCCCTGGATCTTCATCCCGAGAATAAAGAAGTCTTTTATTACCTCGGCAGTGCCTATTTTAAAGAAAAACAATATCAAGAAGCCCTCAACGCGTATTTAAGCGCTGTCAATGCTGCCCCGGACAATGCGGACGCTCACTTTGAGCTTGGGCTCTCCTACGCGGCACTAGAAAATTATAAAGAGGCTGTGACATCATACCGCAAGGCCATTGACCTGACCCCTGAGAATGATGAAATCTACTATTGCCTGGGCGTAAGTTTCGACCAGACAAAAGAATACCGGACCGCCATAGAAAATTTCAAGAAAGCCATCGACATCAATCCCCGGGAAAGCCGGTATTATCACAGCCTTGGTTTTACCTTTGAGTGTCTGAAGCAGCACGATAAGGCGATTGAATGTTTTAAAAAGGCTATAGAGTTAGAGCGAGGATAAAAGAAGGGGAAGAATATGAGCACGGCACAAACGAACAGAATAAACGACGTCATAAAAAAGTTATACCCAAAAGACTTCCAGCCGGCAAAATGGAAAAGATTCTCCTTTCATTTTGAAGACAATAAAACCATTGTCATGGCGGTCGTCGCTATCTTGCTTGTGCATGTGGCCCTCGCCACGTTTTATTACAATAAATTTATTGTCCTGCGTACTGATGTAGGGGCTGCGGATGCCCAAATTCGAACCCACCTCCAAAAAAGAGGTAATATTGTCACGAATTTAACAAAAATGGTCGTTGATTATGCTGAGCATGAACGGACCATGTATAAATATACCATGGATGTCAGGACAGGGCTTGTCGCCCAGACAGATATGCTTCTCAATGCTGCCAAAAGCATTGAAAAAACTGAAATCGACAACAAAGAATTCCTGAAGTTTGAGGGACTGCTGTCCAAGTTTATGGCGTGGTCAGAAAACTACCCGGATCTAAAATTGAACATGAACTTTCAGGATTTCATGAAAGAAATCGTCGCCGTAGAAACGAGCATAGCTGAGGCCAGGATCATATTTAATACCAAAGTCAATGCGTACATGACGTATCGCATGAAATTTCCGAATCGTATTTTTGCCGACCTTTTCCATTTCGGACCGATGGAATTCTATAAGGGGAACGAGGAATCTCAAAAATTCAAGGAAGTCGATTATTAATACTCTAAAACGCAAAACCCTTAGCAGAATCCCTAAGACACCAAACGATCTTTCAAAGGCGATCGTTCCGTTGGCATCTATTTGTCTCATCGCCCTTCTTGTGATCGTCGCCATTCACACCAAAGGCAAAGGTGATCTCTTAACGTCCGATTCACTCTATACGGGATCTCTTGTATTTGAGGGCGTCAATGTCGACTCTGTTATCGCGCGGAATTTCGGTGTCCGCCCGGGAGCGGGAGTGCTGGTGGCCTCTGAGCCTACCGGACATATCGTCAAGGCCATGGGGCTTAAGAGAGGCGATATTATTACGGCGCTCAACGATGTCAAGGTCGACGATGTCGGTATCCTGATGGATATGATGGGCGGGCTCGCAGGGGGAACCCTCATCAAGCTGAATGTCCTCAGGCACGGGAAGGCTATAACATTAAATTCCAACTACTCGCTCTATCGATATGCGCCGGGTGAGGTAGATGTACGGCATATCTTGTTTGTATTAGCCGTGTTTTTCATAGTCTTTCTTTTAATATTCTCAGGTAAAGGCGAAAGAACCGCTATGGTATCTCTTGGCGCCGTCACCATGGTTGTTTTCGGGACATACATGGGATTTTTTGATCAGGAAAAGGCATTTGCTTCCATTAACGCCGGAACCCTGTCGCTTCTTGTCGGTATGGGCTTTTTTGCCATATTCTTTGAAGAAGCACGCTTCTTTTCCTTTACCGCCAAGAAAATTGCCATTTTATCAGGAGGAGACAGGTCGAAAATCATGCTGTTTTTATGCGGCATGACCTATCTCTTTTCCATGTTCGTCAACAACCTCTCGACCATCCTGATCATCGTCCCCATAACGCTGAAAGTGGCAGAGGAATTTGATATTGATGTTGTGCCCCTTCTTATCTGCGAGGTCATTGCCTCGAATCTCGGAGGGGCCTCTTCCATGGTAGGAGATTTCCCTAATATGCTGATCTCTTCCCAAGGGAAACTTTTCTTTCATGATTTTATTTTCTTTATGTTTCCGATATGTCTCATTGAACTCTTGGTTTTATTTTTCTATATGCGGCACAAAGGGTGGATCTATGATACCGCCGGCACGCGCGGCGACGGTGGAAAACAACAAGCCTTAATAACGCGCATGAAAGAAGAATTATCAAAAGATACCCAGTTTGACCGGAAGGCTGTTAAAAAAGGTCTCATCGTTCTATCCATTGTCGTTGTCGGGTTTATGCTTTCCGGTGTTATTTATATAAGCGCACCCACGATAGCGCTCGCGGGAGGATTTTTTCTGCTCGCCTTTGGAGGAATGGACACCAAGACCATGCTGCGCAAAACGAATTTCCGGGATATCCTTTTCTTTGCTTCGTTATTTGTCATGGTCGGCGCCGTTGACGCCTCAGGAGCGCTGGGGGCCGTGAGTGAATCCGTAAAATTCATCTCCGGCGGGAACTTACTCGTTCAGGCGCTGCTTGTTTTGTGGATAAGCGCTTTCTTAACCGCGTTTCTTAATGCCGGACCCACCACGGCTCTTCTGATACCGATCATATTTAAATTCGGCGTCACTTATCCCCACGACTATATTTGGTGGGCCCTGTCCCTCGGTGTTTTAGCCGGTTCTTGTTCAACCCTTACCGGAGCAACAGCGGGAGCTGTTACGGTGACCATGCTCGAAGATTACCAGGACACCACGAAAAAGAATATATTGAAATACCCATTATCTTTCCGGGCCTATTCAGAAATAGGCGTACCGATTATGTTTTTGTTTCTTGCGATTTCAACAGTCTATATCCTTGTATTAGGCATTATTTAAGATGAAAAAAACTGTACTGACGGAACTTATGCCGGGTGGAAAAACAAAAGAATTCCGTTTTCTCCTTATTGCGGCAGGTGTTTTTGTCCTGTTGATCATCATCAGCGCTATATTTCATGTTTCTAAACCCTCCGGGCTTGCGTCCGGGCACTACATTATTGCCCAGAGGGGGCCGTCTTTTTCCTACCAGGCCTCCATTCTTGACACCGTGACCTTCGGGGAGATCTTTTGGCTTATTATATTAGGGTTCGTCTCAGGGCTTATCGGCGGGATGCTCGGCATGGGAGGAGGGCTTCTTAAAGTCTCGGGGATGTATCTGTTTTTCGGATATGAAGTCATCCTGGCCCGTGTCATAACGCTGATAACGTATTCCTGTATTTCCGTTTCCGCTTTTCTGAAATACCGGCAATATAATTTTATTATGTGGGATGTTGTCAAGATCCTCGCTCCGACAGCCATTGCGGGTGTTATTGCCGGGGTTTTATTAGGAAATATCATGAACGGTGCATGGATCGAAAAGCTCCTCGGCGTATATGCCATCGGTGTCGCCGGAATCATGGTGTTTCAGATCTATAAAGAAGGAAAGGAAGATGCAAAGGGTTGGACGATGAATAAAACAGCCGTTAAGGAATTATCTTTCATCGGGGTACTCAAAGGTTTCTTCTGCGGGTTGTTTGGTATCAGCGGTGGCATTATCTCGGTACCGCTCCAGCAGCTGATGGTTAAGATCCCGATGAAAAACGCGATCGCGAACTCATTGGCCTCGGCGATGTTTTCAGCAACCTTTGCGGCGTTTCTCGCTCTGACAACAGGGATCATGTCCGGTTTTTTTAAATTCTCGATACCTTTTTTCCTGACACTCCCCCTTATTCCGGGAACCATCATCGGGGCCCGGATAGGCGCACGCTTTACGAAACAAATGAATACAGATTTGTTGAAAATCCTTTTTTCCATCATTACTTTTGTGATGGGTGTCAGGATTTTATTTTTTACAGTATGAGGAGACGATGCTACCGAAATTTAACAAAAACTTTATTACGACAACCATTCTGTCCGCGCTGAGCGCGTTTGTCGTCGATGTGTTCATGGATGAAAAAATACGCATTCGCATGAAAAATGGATTCACAAGCTGCAAAGACTTCATGAAGCAGCTCCGGCGTGAGGGAGCCGATGCTTACAGAAAAAACAGAAGGCGTTCGTAAAACATATAACAGGAGGTCGATATGTTTGAATTCGGGATAGGATCCATAGTAGCCGTTTTTGAAATTTTAGGAGCGATTATTATATTTGTCATCATATGGATTTTAAAGTCAGAAAAGCGGCGGGAAATTTATAAGACTGAGATGGTGAAATTAAGCAGGCAGGTTGAATCGCAAGAGCGGGAGAAATCCATACTCTTAGACAGGCTCGAGGATTCAGAAAGCCTTGCCCAGGAGTTAGAAACGGCGGAGCCCTCCCGGCTCAAAGATTTAAAGAACGAAAATAGAAAACTTTACGAAGAATTAGCCGAGGCCAAGGAATCGTTAGAAGAAGTCTTTAAAGCTGTTCACGAAGAAACGTGATATTAAGAAAAACCGGAGGACACATCCTATGGAAATAAAAGAGATGCGAAACAGGATCATCGATAAATTAAAACAGGACAAACACGTCCTTCCGGACGCAGGGGCGCAGAAAGCCCGAAAGGCAAACGTCACAGAACCCTCCCCGGGGGCAACAGAAGGCGACGCCGCAGGGCACAAAGAGAGTGACGATTTAATCTCGGCGCTTGAAAATCTTCTGGGACAAAACCGGGAAAAACTGCTGAAGGCAGAAGCAAATAATAAAACCTTGTCTGCTTCGCTATCCCAATCTACCACGGAAAACACTAACCTTCTCGTCCAGCTGCAGGCAAAAGAAACAGCTGCGTCTGATCTGACGGAAAGAAATGAGGGAAAAATACTGCTGCTTGAAGATGACCCGAATCTCGGGATGATACTGCAGGAACA
>CBDUYP010000022.1:0-9796 GCA_965371485.1 uncultured bacterium | reverse complement strand
AGTATATATTTATGCCTCTCGCAAGAAAAATTTGCCTTATGGATTTTCCCGTATTACAATACGGTTTATTATGAACCATTCCTTTTATCATGATCTATCCGGCGACAGTCTTTCCGGAAAAATCCTTGAGCATGAAACATGTCAGGACATTCTCATGTCACCGGAGGTCGAACTTCTGCCTTTGCTGGATGCCGCCTTTAAAGTACGCAAAAAATACAGGGGGAAAGAGGTCAGTATTCAGGTAATCAATAATGCTCAAAACGGATACTGCCCTGAGGACTGCCATTATTGCGCGCAATCGAAATCATCAAAAGCCGATATCACAGAATATCCTTTAAAACCCGATCATGAAATTCTTAATGAGGCAGAGCAGGCCTACAAAAACGGGGCCTTGCGTTACTGCATGGTCTTTGCCGGACGCGGGGCATCCCAAAAGCGTGTCGAGCATCTCGCCGAACTCATCAAAGAAATAAAATCCCGGTATCCCCTCGAGGTATGTGTTTCACCCGGACTCTTAGATAAAGACAAGGCCCGGATACTGAAAGAAGCAGGACTTGACCGCCTGAATCACAATCTCAATACATCCCGACGCTATTATCCTGAAATTTGTTCGACGCATACCTATGAAGACCGTCTCGCAACGTTACGCGCGGCAAAAGAGGTGAACATAGATGTCTGTTCAGGCGTCATCATCGGAATGGGCGAGACGGCCGACGACATTATTGACACAGCCATAACCCTGAGGGAATTAAACGCGCGTGCGATTCCGGTCAACTTCTTTATTGATATTAAGGGAACGTTATTAAATGCCGTATCTTCATTAACACCGCAATACTGTTTGCGTGTCTTGTGTCTGTACCGGTTCCTCAATCCCGATGCCGAAATCCGTGTTGCCGCGGGCCGTGAATCGCATCTGCGCAGTATGCAGGCCCTGTCGCTGTACCCGGCTGACTCTTTATTCATGGAAGGTTATCTCAATACGGGTGGAGAGGGTGTTAAAGAGACGCACCGCATGATCCGGGACGCGGGATTTATTATCGCCAAGATGACGCGTCCTGTGGAACGCAAGACATTGCAAGAGGCAAAATAGCCATTAAAAATATTGATTAACTCTGACGACGTGATATAGTAACAACATTATACTTAATATTCAATTTTTCATGAAATCCCCTGATGTCCCCGGAAAAAGAACACATTTCCCGTTTTGAATTGTTAATGGATGCCGGCTTTGGCGCGCAAAAAGCCGGTGATATTCTGATCCGCGCCTTTGCCAAGGCCGGAAAATATGTCTACATCGAACCCCTGATCCCCGCTGAAATCAGCCCGCCACCGCGCACAAAGCCGGCCCTTTCCGGTGTCATTATCCGCGTGGCAGATATTGAAATCACCAACATCGGTAACGATACAAATTTTATCCTCGCCTCGCACGAGATTGTTCTGGACCGCCGCATCGACGACCAGGAAACAAACTCAAATTGCCGCATTCTTCTCGACATGGGGGATAAGGAAAAGAATGCCGACTCCTATGATCAGGTCTGCCAACGGGTTGAAGGCGCGGGCATCACGATCATTCCCTTTGAGATCGACGACACCGCCAAGGCAGTCATCAAAACCTTAGGCGGAAAAGGGGAGAACATGTATTACCTCGGGATATTAAGCGCTGCGTACAACATGTCCCAGGACATCCTGATCCAGGAAATAAAACACACGTTCGCGAAAAAACTTAAAGAAGAAATCCTCAATAGAAATATAAAACTTTTTGAATACGGATATGCGTACGCCAAGGAAAAACTTCCCTTTTCCTTTGAAGTCACAGGAAGCCCGCACGGGGAAGAGCAGATCTTGATCGACGGGAATTCTGCCATGAGTTTAGGGATCATTGACGCGGGGATCAAATTCTACAGCGGGTACCCCATTACCCCGGCGTCAAGCATTATGCACAACCTGGCCAGGGACTTCCCGTCTTACGGCGGGATCGTTCACCAGGCCGAGGATGAGATCGCCGCGATCGGTGTTGCCATCGGATCCTATTTCGGCGGGGTTCCGGCTATCACCTGTACCTCTGGCCCCGGCCTGTCCTTAAAACAGGAATTTATCGGTTACGCGGCAGCGGCAGAGATCCCCGCGATCATTATCGATGCCCAGCGCAGCGGACCCTCAACAGGGATGCCGACAAAGACCGAGCAATCTGATCTGCCGGCTGTTATCTTCGGCAATCACGGGGACAACACAAAAATTGTCATCAGCGTGGCCAATGTGATTGATTGTTTTTACGCTCCGCAGATAGCGCGCTACCTCGCGGAAAAACTCCGTCTGCCGATTTTTATCATGTCGGATTTCCAGACAGCGAACAGTTACAAGGTTATTGAGAAACCCAAGATAAATGAAATTGAAAATATTGATGACATTCCGGATTTTGTTTTCGAACGGTTTCGCATCAACCGTCTGCCCGACGATATCGAAATGGTGCTGACCGCGCAGGATCCCCCCGGGACACCGGGCGGTATGCGGCGTGTGACAGGATTGAATACCGGCGCGGACGGCCAGGTGAATTATTTCGCAGGGGCAAACCAGCGCTCTCACCAGGTTCGCAATGAAAAGGTTCACCATGTCCGTCGGGCGTTGGAAGTCCCGGAGATGTTCGGACCCGCAGAAGGCGACCTGTTGGCCATCGCATGGGGAAGCACACGCGGGGCGCTTGAAGAAGCTATTGCCAACTGCCGGAAAGAAGGCCTTGCCGTTTGTGGGATGCACATGCGGATTGTTTATCCTCTGCCTTTGATGTTAAAAGAAATCTTCTCTAAATTTAAAAAAGTCGTTACCGTTGAACTGACTTACGGGGATCCGTTAAAGCCGCCGCCTTTGATGATGCTCCTTCGATCGGAAACACTGATTGACGTGAATTCCATCACCTGCCGGGCCACGGGACGTCCTATTCGCCCGCAAACAGTTGAAGATAGAATAAAAGAAGAACTTGAAAAGAAAGTATGATGAAAGATACCGCTCCCGCGAGCCCTGAGGCCAAAAATAATACGGAGAAAAGTCCTTTAACCATAAAGGATCTGCATACCGAGAATCCCCGCTGGTGTGTCGGTTGCGGTGATTTCGGAATTCTGATGGGCCTGAAACGTTTCATGATTGACCGGCACATCGTCCCCGATCAAACCGTCAACATCTCGGGAATAGGATGCTCCGGCCGCGCCCCCAATTATATCAAGACCTACGGGGTAGGCTCTATCCACGGGAGGGCCATTCCCATTGCCTTAGGGTTAGCCGTGACAAGACCGGAACTTAACATTTTCATCCATTCCGGCGACGGCGATGCCTTGAGCATCGGCGGGAACCATCTCATCCACGGTGTCAATAAAAACTTCAACTGCGTTTTTCTGATGTATGACAACGAACTTTATGCCCTGACCAAAAGTCAGACATCCCCGACAACGCGTCAAAAGCATGTCACGAACACACAACCCACAGGAACCTATTTGCCTCCGTTAAGCGCGACACGCCTCGTTCTCGGAATAGGGGCATCCTTTGTCGCCAGCACAGCAGATTGGATGCCCGGGCATCTCGCCAAAACATTAGGGGCGGCTTATCAGCATAAAGGCTTCTCGTTTATTCACATCTCTCAACGCTGTCCGCACTTTGATCCTGAAAATTTTAATCATAAAGATCCGACATGGTTTTCTTTCTTAACGCATGAAAAGGGGATTGCCCCTGACAAGAACGTCGCGGATAAGGTGGAAGTCATTGAACATGACCCGGCTGATTTGAACACGGCCTTTAAATTTGCCGACAGCACGCACCGCTATTTCGGTTTACTTTATTGCAATCCCGATAAACCCCGTTACGATGAGATTCTCATCAATCAGGTCAAGAATACCAAACAAAAATCCCGCACCGGATTATTTGACCGTTATAAAATCTGACAGATAGAATATAGGGTCAGGTCGTGACCTGGAGACATGTATATACCTAGTATATACTAAGTATATACTTCAACGATTATGGAAAATGTTATTATCATCGGTTCCGGACCCGCAGCTCACACCGCTGCCATTTATGCAGGAAGAGCTAAATTAGAACCTCTCCTGTTTGAGGGAATGATGGCCGGTGGCGTTGCCGCCGGGGGGCAGTTGACAACCACGACCGATGTTGAAAACTATCCCGGATTTCCCGAACATGTCAGCGGTCCGGATTTAATGGTCCGGATGCGTCAGCAGTCATTGAATTGCGGCGCGCGCATTAAGACAGAGACCGTCACCAAGGTAGGGGCGAAAAATCTTTCGCCCCTACGGGCCCCTTTCCAGGTCTTTGCGGATTCGGATCCGATCGAAACACGGACGATTATTGTCGCAACCGGGGCCACAGCGAGGCGCATGCACCTGCCCGGCGAGGACCGGCTGTGGCAAAGAGGGATATCTGCCTGTGCGGTTTGTGACGGGGCCCTGCCCATTTTTCGTAACAAGGTTCTTGTTGTCATCGGGGGCGGGGATTCCGCGGCTGAGGAAGCGACTCATCTGACAAAATATGCCGAAAAGGTTTACGTCGTGCACCGCCGTGATGCCCTTCGCGCGTCAAAGGCCATGCAGGAACGCCTCTTTGCCAACGCAAAAATCGAGATGGTCTGGGACACCGTGCCTCTTGAGGCTTTGGGAGAAAAAGCGCTTTCGGCTGTAAAAGTCAAAAATGTCAAGACCGGCAAAGAAAGCACCCTTGAGGCCAACGGACTCTTTTACGCTATCGGTCATCTGCCCAACACGGCTTTTCTTGACGGCCAAATTGATCTGGATGAAACGCATTACATTAAAACAATCCCCGGAACAACCAAAACCAATATTGAAGGAGTCTTTGCCTGCGGGGATGTTCAGGATAAAATTTACCGTCAGGCTGTCACAGCCGCGGGGTCCGGATGCATGGCAGCGCTGGACACCGAGCGTTATTTAACAGAACATCCCGCATGAAAACCTTTTCTTCCTCACCGATTCCAAAAGCAGATTCCTGGAAGATGTTTAACCGTATTGCGCCGCGCTACGATTTCTGCAATCATTTTTTGTCATTTGGATTAGACATCCTTTGGCGCAGGCGATTGAACCTTTTACTGACGACACGTCCGGGTCAATCACTCCTCGATTTGGCCACCGGCACAGGCGATGTTGTGCTGACGCTCGTTAAACAGAATAAAAATATTGCAAAAGCTGTCGGGCTTGATTTGTCCGGAGCCATGCTTGATCTTGCCCGTCAAAAGGTCAAGCGGGCCGGCCTGGAAAACAAAATCACCTTACAGCACGGCGATGCCGCCTGCATTCCCCACGACGAGGCATCCTTTGACACGGTGACCATGGCCTTTGGCATCCGCAATGTTGACAATCCTGCGGCTGTTTTAAAAGAAATACACCGAGTCCTTAACAGCCAAGGGGAAGCCTTCATCCTTGAATTTTCCTTACCGAGAAATCGCCTGATCAAGGCCTGCCATCTTTTTTATTTACGCAATATCGTCCCGACACTCGGCGGATTTTTTTCAGGCCACCGCGAGGCGTACCGTTATCTCAACAAAACAATTGAAGAGTTCCCCTCCGGAAATGATTTCTGCTGGATCATGAAACAAGCAGGATTTGCAAGCGTGCGGACCATCACTCTTTTTGCCGGGGTTGCCACGATTTACAAAGGGAAGAAATGAACCGTTTAACCAAAATCGAACCTGTTGACATCTTGTCCTGGCTGAATCAACAAAAAAATCCCGTTAAAACCTACTGGGCTGACCGCGACGGACAATTCATCTCTGCCGGAGTTGGGGCTGCGCACACCATTACCTGTGCCCGCCTGCCCCCGGCAGGGGGCGAGGGTAAGGGAAAATCCCTGGCGGATTACACGTCCCTTTTCAAAAAAATGCGTGACAACTTGTCCTGTGATCATCCTTACCGTCGCTATTACGGAGGCATTTCTTTTGACGGTGGTCATTATCATTTTGTCTTGCCTGAGTTTGAGTTATTTCAAATAAACGGCGAAACGTATTTTTCCTGTAATGACAGCGACGCGCAAGAGATCAACCCGGCAGCCATCGCAAAGACACCGTTTAATAACGGCATCTCCCGGCCGGCGAATCGCCAAGATTCCCCTGATAAAAATCAATGGTGCTCGATGATCAATGATGCGCTTCACTCCTTTGCCGAGGGGAGTTACGAAAAAATCGTCCTGGCCCGGAAATCCACATTTCAATTTGATCAGCCCCCCAATCCTTACTCTGTTGTGCGACGGTTAGGCCAATGCACGTCCAACTGTTTTGTTTTTTCATTTCAGTTTAAAGAGGGAGAAGTCTTCCTCGGGGCGTCACCGGAACGGCTGTTCAAACGTGAGGGAAGGGATGTCCAAAGCGAAGCCATTGCCGGGACAAGACCCCGGGGCCAAACACAATCAGAAGACGAACAATTCCTGAACGAACTTTCCCATTCTGTTAAAGACGCGCACGAACACCGGCTTGTTGCCGGCATGATTCAGAAAAATCTCAATCCCCTTTGCCGGTCGCTTGACGCGGACCGGCACCCGTCGCTGTTGTCATTAAACAGAGAGCACCACCTGATCTCGCGGTTTCAGGGACAACTGCAGGAAACGGCCAACGATGCCGCATTACTGTGTGCGCTTCACCCGACACCCGCGGTTGCCGGATGTCCGTCGGATAAAGCCTGCGCTGCCATTAAAGGCAAGGAACCGTTCAACCGCGGCTGGTACGCCGGGCCGGTCGGGTACGTCGGGAAGGACTCAACAGAATTTGCCGTTGCCATCCGTTCCGGATTATTAAAAGGCAACACCCTGGATCTTTTTGCCGGGGCCGGCATCGTCGCCGGGTCAACACCAGAAGGGGAGTGGGACGAAATCGAGCACAAACTGGGCAGCTTCCTAAAGGTATTTACATGAATTGTCTCTGGGGGACATTGATCGTTGACGAACTCATCCGCCAGGGGGTCGAGTATTTTTGTCTTGCCCCGGGATCCCGTTCATCGCCGCTGGCTCTTGCTGTTGCCAAAAATCCGCGCGCCAGGTCTTTTATTCATTACGACGAACGGGGGTTGGCCTTTCATGCCTTGGGCTGGAGTGCGGCAACAAAACGCCCCTGCGTCATTATTACGACATCCGGAACAGCTGTGGCCAATTTACTGCCGGCCGTGGTTGAGGCCTCGAAAAAGAAACTTCCCTTAATCATCCTGACCGCGGACCGCCCGCCGGAACTGCGCGACACCGGTGCGATGCAAACCATTCATCAGCCCGGGATCTTCGGCAAATACGTCCGGTGGCACTTTGATTTGCCGTGCCCCACCCAGGACATTGAACCGTCTTTTGTTTTAACGACTGTTGACCAGGCCATTCACCGCGCCCGGGCCTCTGTCCCGGGGCCGGTCCACCTCAACTGCATGTACCGTGACCCTTTGCCCGGTTTGACAACCGCCCCGGCAATCCAAAATTCCGGAAATCTTAAAGACTGGGCCAAGAGCAACCGCCCCTACACCGCCTACCTCACCGCCCAACCCCTGCTCTCGCGGGAGAAGATGGCAAGGATCTCCCGGGAAATCCGGAAAATAAAAAAAGGCGTCATCGTCGTCGGGAAATTGGCAGACGCGCAAGAGGGCAGGGCGGCCTTAGAACTTTCCAAACGGTTGAACTGGCCACTGTTTCCGGACATCTCGTCGGGATTGCGCCTGGGAAACAAACACAAAAACGTCATTCCCTATTATGACCAGATCCTGTCATCCCGGGAATTCTGCGAAAAAAACACATTCGACGGCGTTGTGCATCTGGGGGGAAGAATCACATCAAAGCGGTGGTACGAATACATTGAAAAATCCCGGCCCAGGCATTACATCATGGTTCTCAAACATCCTTTACGCCATGACCCTTTACACAATGTGACCCTCCGGATTGAATCCGGCATTGGGGCGTTTTGCCAGGCCGTCCACGGCTCGGCCTTCCCGCAAAGAAGAAGCCAGGATATCCGGCAGCTTAAAAAAATTTCCGCGGCTGTTGATGCGGCCATCACAGAGTTCATGACAAAACGAAGGAAATTAAACGAGCCGACGGTGGCCCGGCTGATCTCCCGCTACATCCCCAAACAAACAGCCCTCTTTTTGGCCAACAGCATGCCCGTGCGTTACATGGACATGTTTGCCTGCGGCTCACAGCATCCGGTTCGCGTGGAGGGAAACCGGGGCGCCAGCGGAATCGACGGCACCATTGCCTCCGCAACCGGATTCGCCCGCGGAATCAAACGGCCCGTCACATTGCTCGTCGGTGATCTGGCTTTTTTGCATGACCTCAATTCCCTGAGGATGTTGACGGCCTTAAAAATTCCGGTTGTCATCGTTGTCCTGAATAACAACGGCGGAGGTATTTTTTCCTTTCTGCCTGTTGCCCAATCTCCCGAGGCAATCTTTGAGAAATATTTCGCCGCACCCCATCATCTCCAGTTTTCTCTCGCCGCGCGGATGTTCTCAATCCATTACGCGCAGCCCAAAACACAAAACCAGTTTACCGCTGAGTACAATATGGCCTTTGTCCGCAAAAAGCCGACGATTATCGAGATCAACACTGACCGAAAGATGAATCACAAATTCCACGAAGATTTACAAAACAAAATCCGCACTGCCGTTAATGACACACAATCAATATACAAATGAATATATTATTGCTGTATCCATAAAGTCAGTGTAAGATATCGTAATAAAACCAAAAACATCCTGTGCGTAAACACACTTATTTTTCAATCATAAAAAAGTACGCACTACGTAGTCACTACATAGTGAGGGCGGATTCAAGGCAGCCTGTAAAATCCTATGCGTAAACATATTCCTTTCTTAACCACCCTGAAATCATTTGTGATCATTTTCCTGCTCGCGATCGTATGCTTCGGCAGTATCACAGCGCTGCTTTATCATAAAGAGATTGAAGAAAAGAAAACCTTTCATGCATTTAAAGGGGAAGACCAAAGCCGTATCCTCCGCAAATATGCTTTATCATCTACCGCAGCCGTTGTTCCGTTATTCATATTTTCCTGGTTCTTTGCGGTCGTTGCGGCGGCACGCAAACGGACCGAAGAAAAGATGGTAACACTTTCAAAGGCCATTGAACAAAGCGCCAATGTCGTCCTGATAACGGATGTGGATGCCAACATTGAATACGTTAATCCCAGATTTTCCCAGGTCACAGGGTATACAGAGAAGGAGGCCATCGGACAAAATCCAAGAATGCTGAAACCCCAGACCCGCGCTCCCGAAATGGTCAATGAGTTATGGGAGACAATAACATCCGGGAAGGAATGGCACGGTGAGTTTCAGAACAAGAAAAAGGACGGCGGATTTTACTGGGCATCGGCAACCATCACACCGATCAAGAATGACAAAGGCATCATTACCCATTATATCGGCATCCAGGAAGATATTACAAAATTCAAGGAAGTCGGGGATGAATTAAGAAAGAATGTGGACGAGTTAAGTCTGTTTCAGGATATGGCCATTGCCAGGGAGTTCAAAATGATCGCTCTTAAAAAAGAGATCAACAGATTAAGCAAAGAATTAGGCCGGCCGGCGCCGTATGATATGAACATGGATTCACAGGAAAGCAAGGGAGAATAACCGATGTCTCTCAGGATAAAACTTGTCATAACCTTTCTGCTCATCGCCATCATTCCGATGGGACTTGTCGGAACGTTAAACTTCATCAACTCCAAAGAAGCCCTTAGGCAATCCACTTTATCAGGCCTGAATACCATGGCGGAATTCCGGGAAGGGGCGGTCTTCCTCTACAT